>CAZHFI010000229.1:0-1510 GCA_964531845.1 uncultured Nitrososphaeraceae archaeon | reverse complement strand
ATAAATCCAAGAGATGTTGATGTACCGGGACCATTAGTTGACCATGTTGTAATATCCCCTAAAAAAAATCATTGGCAAAGTGGAACCGTAGAATATGATCCTCGTCTTTCATACAAAATAATACCACCAATCACGGATCTAGTTTTTCAGAGTCTACCACAAGTTTCTATTAAGGATTATGAAAGAGTGATTGCAAGAAGAGTTGTTTTGGAAATATTGGAATTGTTTGAAAAAAAACAAAATCCGGTACTTGTTAATCTGGGAATAGGGATTCCAGCATTTGTTTCCTCTGTGATGATAGAAGAAGACCTTGCAAAATTTATTATTCCTGTTCTTGAATCTGGACAGTGGGGAGGAATAGCCCTATCTGGTTTGGATTTTGGATTAACTATCAGTCCTTTTGCTCTTTCTACAATGCCTGATATGTTCTCCAATTTTGAAGGTGGTATAATAGATGCGGCCTCGTTGGGCTTTCTTCAAATAGACAAAAATGGGAATGTAAATCCGTCGATTCTTCCTGACAGGATTTTTGGACCGGGCGGATTTCCTGTGATTGCGGGAGGTGCTCCAAGAACCTATTTTGCAGGTTCATTTCTGGCAGGAAATAACAACATCTCGGTGTCAGACAACAAATTGCAAATCAAAAATGACGGAACAATTTTAAAATTTGTCGACAATGTTTATAAAATTGTATTTAGTGGTAACCAAGCGATTAAATATGGACATTTAATTCGTTATATTACCGAAAGGGCAGTTTTTAAACTTGATAGCCAAGGCATAATTCTTGAAGAAATAGCTCCAGGACTAGACCTTGACAAAGATATTCTGTCTAAAATGCAATTTGCTCCAATAATTGGAGATTTAAAAGAAATGGACTTTCGATTATTTAAAGAAAACAAAATGAATATCAGAGAAGATTTTTTATTAAAGTATAAAAGATAAAAAGAAAGAATCTTCAGTAATCTGTAATAAAATAAACCTGTTTTTGTTATTCTATGGCATGAAACAAATCACTTGGGCCTCTTGTTGTTTTTAATTGAGGGTCTTCGTTTTTATAACCAATTGGAAGCAGTGCAACTGGAACTATACCTTCTAAAAGACCAAGAATGGATGATATGGTTTTTTCATTAAATGCTCCTACCCAGACTGATGATAATCCCAGTGCTGTTGCTGTCAATTGGGCGTAGGATGCCGCTACAGTGGCATCTTGAACTGAAAATAATTTTGCCTTTTTTCCATATTTGCGTGAACGGGTTGTATTTGCACAGAAAATCAAAAGTACCGGTGCTTCTGCAAGAAATTCCTGATCCATTGAGGCTTCTACAATCTGGTTTCTAATTTTTTTATCTTTAACATCATAGACCTCAAAACTTTGTAAACCACCTGCAGAAGGACAACAATCACAAGCATCTTTAATTTTGTTTACCATCCATTCATCTATTGTAGTTGATTTAAAATTTCTGATAGATCTCCTTTCATTTAGGACCTGAAAAAAAGTTTTTTCTACCAT
>CAZHFI010000228.1:0-1515 GCA_964531845.1 uncultured Nitrososphaeraceae archaeon | reverse complement strand
ACCATTTTGATGTCCATTCTGAATATGTTATATTGAAAGGACTTGAATTAATATCGTAAATGTAATTAGAAACATCAAATTTTGTAGAATTTGATTGGATATAATCATCAGTATTTTCACCAAAAGATACTGGTGTACTGAAATTTACTAGTAGTATTGCAATGATATATACAAAATATAATGAGAGTAATGGGTATATCAATGCCATTAAATGATCTAAATGATTTATAACTTTACGCACTAAAAAAATAAAAAATAATAATTATAGCATTGTTTACCTTGCATAATTGTGCTGTCAGTATTGATATGGTGACTTGTTACAGTAAATGAATTTAAAATACTGAATTTTAATAAAATAAAAAATAGATTAATTAATTATTTTAGAAAATTCATTCAAGGGAAAAAAGGATTTGGATGTATTCAAAGTGGAGTTTGCAGAACTAGTAACAAAAAAATTGTAATCTAAAAAAATTTGCTGCTTTCATTGAATCATTTTATTTAAAAAAATTAAATCGCTACCTTTTCTTACAAAAATTCAAAAAAAGAAATAATTAATTCCATTCTCATACTAAACCCGATCTCTTTCCATCTGGCCAATATTTATATTCATATAGTGCAATCAAATTATCGAGAAATGAAAGTTCCCCATCAGTGTCAGCTTGAAAAATCAGTATTCCACGATAAATTTGTATTTAGTTTTTATCGGTCGTTCCAACATCCTGTCCAATATATGTCGCAATTTGGCCATCTAAGGTAGTAAAAAAACCTTTACCTGTACTGCTAGTCACATTACTTCCTTTATGATAGGTTGTTACAAATATGGATTTATCAATAACATTTCCTACCCCTTTTAACATTCCAATTGCAGTGTAAGAATCCTGACTTTTTATGGCACTATCAACATTAAGAACAATAGAATTGCTTGTAATACGACATATCTCCTTGTATATCTGGCCTTCCAAGATTTCAGTTAAACTGATGTTTGTATTATTTTTCTGAAATGGATATTCTTGGGCATCAACGTATAATATTGTTGAATACGTAGTACAGAATATAATCAAGAGTAGATAAAAAATGAAGAAATTCGCAATCATCAGACTATTTTCTTAAACTTGTATTAATGATTGTATTTGTTATGAACTTGTGAAATTAAAGAATTGTTTTCAACCTATTTCCTTATATCAAGATACCTGATCAAATCTTATTTTAATTTGTTTTTAATAATAAATTGACAAAACATCTCCTCAATTACTTTGCTAAAAAAGGAAACAGTATTAAAATCTCAAACTCATTTGCATATAAACAATTTTTAGATTCCCTAGAATAATTGTTTGTTATTTTATACATCTATTTTTGAAATTAGGTTTACACAAATGTGATTCAAAAGTAAACTAAACTAGATTAGGAATTTTTTTTCTTTACACTTTGAAGAATCTCGTTGGTTTTTGTTTCACCTTCCATAATTGATTCTTTGATAGTGTCTAGCGAGAAATCAGCATTTTCGTAGATATGAGG
>CAZHFI010000227.1:0-1533 GCA_964531845.1 uncultured Nitrososphaeraceae archaeon | reverse complement strand
ACATCAAAGGCATAATTTCCATTTTCACCACCTACATTTGTGTTATAATATCCACCCTTACCGTTTATAAAAATAAAAGTTTTGACCGCATCAGACGGATAGCTATTTCCAGAAAATATGAACGGTTCATCTCTAGTAAAAGCAACTGCCTGTGGTGGATGAATCTCAGTCTTAAATCCGTCTTCTCCATGTCCAGCATTTTCTTCCTCATCCTCTTCTTCCGGTTCTATATGACCACAGTCAAAAATCCATCTACCCAGTATCCATGCCCTGTCTCCTTCAAATGGCCAAATTCCAGGATCATTGAAGTTTTTGATCTCCCATTCCATTTTCAACTCTTTTTCTTTCTCACCTGAAACCTGAAAGTCTGGTGCCAGATGCAAATATTCTGGATTATCAAGGGCAATTTTCCACACTATATCGTGACTGTTATGATTGATGGGGACGTCGTTGGTAGCAAGTTCAAACTCGGTGACCCTTCCCTCAGCAATAACAGGTAAATCAGAAGGTTCAACACTTACCCATTGTTTAAGGCCCTTTCCTGAAAGTAAACTAATAAAATTACCATAGTTTATTGCCTCACCATCCTTCTCATTAGCACCAAAAAGTGCCGGCGGACACCCGCTACTTTCCCCCGTATTTGATTCGAGAGCATGGTTATTTGAAACTCTAACCATATTTGTGTCTGCATACAAGTCTATGTTATTTGATACATTTGCTATCTGTTTCTCATTTTCCTGGTTGAAGAAAGTTTGGGGTGTTTCTTCAGATTCAGGTTCAGATCCAGATTCAACACCGGGAAGTGGCAATGCCCAGATGTTTTTTCCAGATATACCAGTCGAAGGAATGGATAATAGTGTTATCAAAAATAGCACAAAGTACGGTGTTTTTCTAAAAGTTCTGTAAATATTAGACAGCAATAATATCTTCAACATCAAGTACAGAAAGTTATATTTAATTTATCTACATTTCAAATCCAATAGTAATTTTTTTCCTGCTACAGTTAAGATAAAAGGAATTTGATTTTGGTAACCACAGATATAGATAGAAAAACCTGGAGATTGTTTTATTATATATATTTTAATTTTTAATTAACTTGTATTTTTGTACACATCAACATAACTTTTTATTCTATCAGTGAAATCTATGAGCAATACCGGTACTTCACTGTGGATATTTGCAAAACATAAACCATATAGAATAAAATAAGATATGCAGAAAAAAATTCAAAATATTAGCATTTACATAAATAATAAACCAAATTCAAATTCAAGATACGGTGTCAAGTGGCAAATTATTTATCTGCATCGATAAGATAATTTAAAACAATGGACAAGGTCCTGGTTGGATGTTCAGGATGGAGCTATTCAGGTCTTCCAGAAAGGGGAGGATGGACAAAAATCTTTTATCCCGATAGTACCGGTAAAAAACTTCCCTTTTACAGTCAATTTTTTAACACCGTAGAAATGGATTCAACTTTTTATGAAAAATTTTATAAATACATGACAAAAGAGACATTTAAAAAACTAGAAC
>CAZHFI010000226.1:0-1556 GCA_964531845.1 uncultured Nitrososphaeraceae archaeon | reverse complement strand
GCTAATCTTTTTGAAACAGATATGGACGAATTACTAAATGATGAATTTAATACTAATTTGGGATATAATAAAACTGTAAAGGAGGAGAAAATAAGACAACTGGCGAATGGGATAAAAAGTTTATGGGTCAAAAAGAACGATAACGATATTGAAATCAACAATAGCCCTGATCTGATGGGATTTTGTGAGGTTGAAAACGAATATGTCTTAATTGAATTGATAAATGCGATTAATCCAGCCAAATATAATATTGCTGGCTATCATAATAGCAAAGATATTAGAGGAATAGATACCTGTCTTATTTACGCGAAGGATATTTTTGAATATATTGATAGTAGAGGATATAGCATTAATCTTAGATATCCAACCAGAGATATTTTTTATGTCCATTTAAAAGTCAAGGCGAACAATTCAGATCTCCATGTTCTAGTAAATCATTGGCCTTCACGCAGAGGAAGATATGAATCATGTAGACCTAATGACACCGCATATGCACGAAATGTTTCTGCAGAGATGTGTGGAACGATAGTAGACCAAATTCTAAAAGTCGATAGAAGTAGACTATTACAATTACCAAATATACCATTTCCAAATCCTAGCAGATCTAATGAGAATCAGAATTATTTGGAGGAGTTTGAAAAAGCGGTCACTGAAGATAATTTTCTTAAGGAAATAGAACATTGTTGGAACAGAAATATCCTTATCATGGGAGATTTTAACGATGAGCCTTTTAATGAGAGCGTAATTGATTATTTGGGAGCTGTTCCTGATATTCAAAGATGTAGACAATTAAGAGAAATATTTGAGTTACGAATTCGGGATGAAAGAAGATGGATAGACACTAACTATAAGAGATATTATCTTGAAGAAAAACCTTATTTGTTTAATTGTATGTGGAAATTCTATGTAAATTCAAATTCAGATAAAAGACCTATTACAGATTATGAGTCAATGAGAAATAAAAATTACAAAGACGACAACGATAGTGACGATGTACCGAAAGGAACTCATTATTACTGGAGGGATAATATCTGGAATATATTCGATCAATTTATTATTTCAAGAGGATTATTTTATGGAAATCAACAACTAAAGCTTGAAGTTGACAGTGTAGAAATTAAATCAGATGGGTTTAGACTTAAAGACAATATTTCACAAGAAAAATTTGACAGTATCGATGATTCATCAATATTTTACAAAAATAAAAAGAGAATTCATCCAATTTTAAAATCCATTCCATTTGATTTCTCATATATAAGAAATCGATACTATTACCATAAAGATAAGGAAAGATGGTCATACGAACAGGAAAAAAATGACAAGCCTGAACAGGAACCAAATAAAGGTTTCAGCGATCATTTTCCTATAATATGCAGGATAAAAATACTATGAAACTAGTCACAGCAATCATTCGAAATGGATCCCTAATGTATTGAGAGAAGTTCACATTTCAGACTTTATCATAGAATCATCAATTACTATTAGTGCAAAACATCGACAGAAAATACCTCCCATATCTTTCGATGATATTGCAGTCACCATTTGGGTTATGATGT
>CAZHFI010000225.1:0-1565 GCA_964531845.1 uncultured Nitrososphaeraceae archaeon | reverse complement strand
GATATTTATTAAAATAAAAAGTATTAAATATTAATTGAAAAATGGATTTTGAAATATAAACTAAGGATTTAAGGAGTTATCATTAATTTTCCGGTCATTGTTGGTAGATGGTATATACAATAGTATGTAAATATACCTTCTTTATCTGCAACAAAGTTGATTGTCGAATTTTGTCCTCCTTTCAAATCTACATTGATGCCATAAGGCTTATCCAAAGTAAATGAATGAGGTTCATTAGCTTCTGTATTAAAGAACTTGATTGTTACATTATCACCTTTCTTTGCAACAATGGTATTAAGAGTAAAAGCATCATGTGGGATTTTTAATGCTTCTTCTTCAACCCCTTCTATCTCCTCGGGAAAAAGATAATACGGTATTGAATCTATGTATATCGAAGTGTTTTGCCCAAATATTGGAATCGATCCTCCAAATCCTGATAAAAGAAAAGAAGACATCATCAGGAATATAGAGATGAATATTGTTTTCATAATCCTTTAGAAATTATGAACTATTATTTTAATAGTTTTATGATTTTCAATTCCTAGAATAGTAATTCTGTGACAATTAAGTTATAATTTCTAAAAATAATACACGTTAAAGCTATATTATGGTCAACCGTTCTCCTAATTTTCGGGTGCTTAATAAACTAGATATTTTTTGTAATATTATTATCATAATTATTTGAAAATAATATTTTTTTTCTAGAAATTGTATGCATTTTAATTTTTTCGATTTCATCAAATCAATAGTCTTCCACACGCAAGTATTTTATCCCATAAAAATACGTAAGAATCAAATATCACAGAATAAATCAATTGTTCCTGTTATGTGCGAAAGGTGTTACATATGCAACGTAATCATAAATAGCTGTTTATTTCCAGATTCCAATCATGTTGCTATGGTAAATAGATGTGAGAATTGTAAATCAAAAAACTAATTCATATTTTTTTCTTAAGGTTTAATTTCTATTTGATGAGTTTCTTTTAATTATAAACTAGTCCCCTAGCGTTCTACCTAAAGTAGATGAAAAGTTGTAGTTCTAAAATTTACTTACCTACTGTACTAAATAAAAAACAGAAAAATTTATACCATTTACTTAATATCCAGTAAATACATTGCATCCAGCAACCAAAGCGGTGGAATGGAGTGAGAACAGATTTCACCCGGAATGACATGCTAATTCTCATTGTTACCTAGCTAACCATATAGCCATTTTATTATTTTTATTTTAATAAAAAATTTATTTTAAAAAGAAGATGATTTTGTACAATATGATTATTATTTATTAAATTATATCAACAAATAATCCATCATCTGATTTCTATGATATATTGTTTGACCATGTGTTAATAGAAAAGAAATATTATAAAATAATGTATATATCACTTGTAATATAGACAAAAATTATGTTGAACAGAATTAGAATTAATTTCAATCAATCTATTTGTTTTTAAACAACAGAATAATATTTTTTTATTCTACATAGTAATAATTTGGATTCAACATGAAAATTTAGTGTTAATCTGCTATGGAGGTTCACTATTTATTTCATGACATGTTTATTG
>CAZHFI010000224.1:0-1568 GCA_964531845.1 uncultured Nitrososphaeraceae archaeon | reverse complement strand
AAAATAAAAACATCTTAAAACATTTGGTTTTAAAAGTTTGTCAATGAAAATATAAAAAGACACACGTCTTCAATAAAACACTATCGAGTTTGTCGACTAGACAAATAGGGCAGGATTTCTCACGTTATTAAAACTTTTTAAAAAATCACACGAAGAACCTGCTCTTCATATCTACACATGCTATTTACAACACAATATTGTCTATAGTAGAAGGAAATATTTTCCAATAATTTAATATTATAAATTTTGTATAAAAATATTTCCAAATGTTTTCTCTATAAATATACAGAAATGTTATGTTTAAGAATGCCTAAAAACTAGTATACTTCTTTCTTATTTTTTTAACTTTGAAAACGTTTTTTCATAAAATATCTGTATTTTTTCATAACATATGTTACCATGTTTCGTTCAAACTTTTACGATTGTAAAAGTAGTGACGTATACTGGATGCAGTATACTGGATGCACCATAAAAAGGTTATACAAAAAAGAAGATGATTGTACTCATATTAGACACATATTAGATGAATGGTCTGCTAGTTTTTAGAGTTGGACAAACAGTTGTCACTATTAATTTACCTGCAACAACAGTTTCGTACTGTAGAATAACAACTTCATTATTCCTAACTTTTACCAAAAGAAAAAAAGACAATGTTTTCTATCCAAACTTTTCTATCATAACTTTATCATCTTTTCTCTATAACGTTGCGGAAATATTATTATCTCAAAGGCTTAATAATTCCTATATACTTTTTTATCGTTCTTTTATTAGAATGTCTAAACTCAACATTTTTGCACTGTTTGGAGTAATGTTCTTATCTTCTGCTCTTTTGGTGAGTGGAACCTATATCTCAAATCAAACATCAATACTGGCTCAGGAAAATGAGGCTGAAATAAAGGCAGACATTGAACAGGAAAACAAGTGTGCAAAAGATACTGAATGTGAAAATGAAAATAAAATAAATAATCAGTTAAGTATCACTAATACTACACAAGACCAAGAAGGACAACCTGTAACATCAAGTTGTGAAACTTGCTTCACTGATATTTTAACAGAGGAACAAATAACTAGTTTTATAGATGCATTTGGACAGGCAACAGAACAAGGTCCATTTACATCCATCGAGGATTTGTGTAACTTCATTGATGCTGAAGATGAAGAATTTTCGGATTTACTAACAGAAGACTTGTTTGATGCGGCCTTTGGTGTTAACGGTGTTACAAATACCAATCCTTTATCAGACGAACAATATCAAGCATTGATACAATGTCTACAGGATGTTGGATTGAATGTAGATATTCAACCACCAGTATAGACGAAAACAATACTATCTTTATTTTTTATCATTTTCTTTTAATACCTTTAGAGAGATTAAACTTTTATGTTATAATATTTGGTATCATATCAAGTCTCATTATTACTTAAATAATCTACGTTAGATAGATTTACAAACATCATATACTTTTTACCAGAATTTTTCCGCAAAAATGTTTAAAACCTGCATAATTGCATTTTCTGGATTGGTTTTACTTTCTTCCATATTACTGTAAAATGGAATGTATTTTACA
>CAZHFI010000223.1:0-1587 GCA_964531845.1 uncultured Nitrososphaeraceae archaeon | reverse complement strand
TCTTTATACCACATTTTATACATTTATTTTCTTGGATATCTATACAAGAAGAACACACATGTTTATTACAATATGCGCATGTATAATCTCCAAATCTAGATGAGCATACTTCACATTTTGTCAATACATTACTTTTATAATTAATAGTAAATATACTTTAGCAGATAGATTACAATTGGTGGAGGCATTCAACTATTGATATCCAAAAATATCTGAGATTATAGAAAATTTAAAAGTTACATTTTATTAAACTCAGGAAAGAATCTTTTTCTTTTTTGATAACTAAGCTGAAAAACCTAACTAAAATCGAGTTTTGTGTTTTTATAATATGTTTATCGCTTAAAATTTGTAATATGTTTGCCAGAAAATGAAGAACTTTACCAAATCTTGAGATTATAAAGACATATAAATTAAGTATTGTTTCCGTCTGAAATTTACTTCAATATTTCTTAATGCATATAAAACAATATTTAGATGGATCATGAAAAAAATTAGCACTTGCATCATTTAATAATTGTTGAACAAATGCTTGGGTCATCCTATAATACATAGTTTTGAAAGTATTCTATTTTTTGAATTATATAACAATCCAAACGTATAGTCTGGGTCCTGCTTGAAATAAATTAGGTATCTTTCAAGATGGTATTACTTTTAATACAGTGGAATTAAATTTAATAGGACACTCAAAATTGTATAGGTTTTGATACCACATGTATTTATTTAAAAAACTTTACGTTACCATGTAATAAAATAGTATAACTTTTTTAATTAAGGTTTTAACAAATTATGTATTTTATCTTGGAAATTATTTTTATATTATTTTCTTTTTTGTTGTGTTTAAAAAGATTTAATCAATCATAAATATTTTATAAATAATATCAAAATGTTTATCATTTTTTTTGAAAATCTCAATAATGTGTATACATTAAAATAGAAACTATAGTCTTATGATTTATCAATTTTATATTTGATATCATTAAGGTTTAAAAAAAATCCTACCAGTTATTAACTCTAACATCAATTATGATTAGTTGGATAAAATAACATTTTCACATTAACATCTATAAAACATAGGTAAATTTTGGTTTTTAATTTGAGAATTTCTTGACTTCCAGATGCTATTTTAAATTTATTATTTTAATATTATTGTAAGTATAAACAAATAATGATATTCAGTTTATTGTATCCAATTCGCGATAGACACACAATTTCTTCAAAATAGATGATATTTTACTGGTTTTCGTACATACGACAAGAAATAGATGTTTTATTATATCAATTGTTGTCATTATAATATAAAGACAATACAAGTTTATAGAAAAGCATTTCATTAAGAGTATTAATGAATTTTCGTTTAGTATTCTGAATGTTTGTGGGATCTTAATTTTAATTTTTTAAAGTAGATAAAAATTAGTTTTAAAGATTATGATAATGTAAATGTTAATAACCTATTTGAGTCCAAATAGATCTTTGAATTTTTTTTCTAAGTCAGAGAAGATACTAGATTTTTCTTTCATTTCCCCGTTTTGTTGTGCACTTTCAGCCGCACCAGTAGCATTTGCTGCCATCTCTTTACCAGTAGTTACT
>CAZHFI010000222.1:0-1596 GCA_964531845.1 uncultured Nitrososphaeraceae archaeon | reverse complement strand
GTATAGATAATTTATATTATTCAATACAGAAAATAATATAATGGGAAGATGGGATAAAAAAGGGGCAGACAACTATGGAAATTCTAGTTCCCGAATAAAAAAAATAAGGTATATTATTTTTGCGGGATTTATAGTTGTCGGAATAATCGTGTTATTTACGTTCTTCACTCGTGGTGGCGTTACTGTTGATATTCAAGAAACTGGTTCTGCAGCAACCATTAGTACCATCGGTATAAAAATAAATAACAATACTCCTCAAAAATTAGAAAACGTAACCATACAGTTTGACGAAAACGGGTCAAAAATAAATTATGGAAACATGGATCCATTTACATCAATACCAATTACTCCAGACCAAAAAGATTTTGGTTTTAAAAAAATTGTTGTATCAGCAAATAATGGAAAGTTATTAATAGTAAAAAATAGATAGAATGATGGAAACATAATATTATCTCGGTAATAACAACTTCATTTGAAGCGAGGTTGTTATTATAATATTGGATGATTATTTTTTGTCCTCTCCCACAGTTCCAAAATGATTTGTGAGATAGTTTCATCAATATTGCCATTGAAATATTTATCCCATAAATCAGCGACATAAATACTGGGTGCTATTTTATTATTTAATCTTTTTTCCAATATATAGAGAAATTCTGGATTGATATCCAAATCATGTAATCCTTTTTTTGCAAAGTCAAGTTGGATAGATAATGAATCTACAATTTTAAAATGAGAGTTTGCTGCAAAACCATTTTGAATACAAGAATTTCGTTCTTCTCTAATAATTGAGAGCGGACGTAATGCATCTTGTTTATAGGATTTATGATTTATGGTAAAATAAAGATAACCAATAAAAAATTCAATCATTGCCATCAAAGACTTTGGAGTAGGTTGAACTGAAATTATTCTTGTTTCTATTCTATAGAATTCTGAATTTAGTCGAATTCGTATGTCATCGTGTCGTTCCTTCTCGAGCTGAAAATAATCACTAACATTAGATTTTCTTGATGTTATATATTCAATATAATCTTCAAGATTATCCAGATATCTGGGTATTGCTGGAAAACCTGAATCTTGTTGTTCGGACCTATCATATAGATAAATTCTAGGTTCATGATAAGAATGAATTTTACCTGCAAATAATTTGCTGCTTGCTCCTAATAATATCGAAGAAGGAATTAGGTTTAGAGCATGGTTAAACATTTGAATAGTATGGACAGGATTTCTACATTGTAAATGAAAATGAAATCCTTGAATAACTGCTGCGACATGAGAAGGTTTAATTTTACGTCCCTCAAATTCAATATCAGAAAAAGCACTTTGCCATTTGAATAGCCGCTTATAGCGTTCTTTTTGTGTCACGATGGAATCATTTAATGCGTATGGTGAAGGATTCGCTCCCAAAAAAACGGGAACTACATCTTTGTTTTTATATACCTTTTTAAGTAGAGTATTTAAATTATCAATAATAAATTCTTCATACAATTCATTGATTTGTGAGAGATTCCTGAATGAAATGGGAGGGGTCTTGAATTCAAACTGACATGAACCATACTCATAATCAATCATGCAACCAGTTCTTTTGAAAAAAGATGA
>CAZHFI010000221.1:0-1605 GCA_964531845.1 uncultured Nitrososphaeraceae archaeon | reverse complement strand
GTATCTTTCTTACATTTATTTTCTTGTTCAATATCTGCTTTTACTTCTGATTCATTTTCTGTGCCTGTTTGATTTTCAAGCGCAAATACCTGGTTTGATGAAGAATACATTCCATTTCCCAAAAGAACAGAAGATAGGAACAATACACCAAACAGTGCAAATATGTTAAAGTTTAGTTTTGACATTCTAACAAAAGAATGATAAAAAAGTATATAGCAATTGTTTAGCATTTTTAGAAATAACATTTTTGCAATGTTATAGAGAAAAAGATAACAAATTTTATGATGCAAAAGTTTGGATTGAAAATTAGATAGAAAACATTTCTCTTTCTTTTGTCTACAAAATGCCTTGGAGGTGATATAAAACATGAGTTTTCAAGTGGGTCTTGTCGTTTGAGTTTGAGTTACAAATTTGTTACTAATCCGACTTTAAATTTACATAATATAATTATTATTTCATTTTGAATAATATCAATTAGATTGTTATTGATATAATAAAATGCATTGAAAAACACATTGTGAAATATTATGATCCGAGTATACAACTGACCTAATTCAGCACTTCAATAAACAACCACATATGAAGAATAAATCCTGTTTAGAGATAAGAGGTGATAGAACCATCTTGATAGAGTATTTAAAAGGTAGTCGTATTTTGTAATAAATGATTTTGAAATTATTTTTTAGAAAACTAATTAACTATACTCTGGAATTTCTGGTTCAACAAGTTTTGCTAGATTATCAAGTGATTGCTGCCAACCAACGTAACATGCTTCAAGAGGAATGACATCAGGTATTCCTTTTTGTAAAATGGTCACATCTGTTCCCAGAGAATTCTTCTTTAAGGTTACAGTGACTTGAATTTCTCCCGGTAAGTTTGGATCATCAAAGTTATCTGTATAACGCAACCGTTCATTTTGGACAAGCTCAATATATTTTCCACCAAATGATATGCTCTTTCCAGTAGTAAAGTTTGTAAAAGACATCTTGAATTCACCCCCCTACCTTAGCATCCATATGATGTACCCTACAAGTAAAGCCATTTGGTGGCAACCATTTAGCCATTGAATCAGGATCAAGAAAAGCATGATAAATTTTATCGGGGTTTGTTATAAAAACACGATGTAAGTGAACAGTATTAGTAGTAGTAGACATTATACTTGTTACTACCATTGAGTATTAAAGTATTCATTTCGTATCAGCTCAAAAGAAGAAAAGTCAACTATATTTTTATTTAAATATTTAGCTTCTGATTTTTAGTAAATTAAATCTCCACAATGACAATACAATGTCATTTTTGGCGATGGTATTCGTTGCTGGTGCTTCCCTTTTCGAGCCAAGTTTTATTCCTTTGAATACCTATATAATTTGCAACATTGACAGTAACAAAGTTAGAAATTCATCTAACTAGATAGATCTTTTTTTTGCATTTGGTTTTTTTTGATATAATGTAAAAGGCTCTGTTAAGTTAAGATGATCTTGTCACCTACTGTTTTTAATTGAAACGTGTTATTTCTGGTATAATTATACATTAGTACAAAAAATGATATCCATTTGTATACATGATCCAGATCACAATTTGTTTTTCTATTACATGGATAGTAAT
>CAZHFI010000220.1:0-1613 GCA_964531845.1 uncultured Nitrososphaeraceae archaeon | reverse complement strand
ACAAATTTATGTGTCAACTCCTTTAACAAATATTTGGTTTGTCCATGTCTGCATTTCAATGTCATTGGAATTTTAGCAAGGAATTCTATTAAGCGATAATCTAGATACGGTTCTCTTGCTTCAATTGATTTTGACATTGTCCCCCTGTCAATTTTACAAATGAAATCATCGAGCATTCGTGTTCGAAAATCACGCGCTAAAAGCTTATCATAATAAGTATTTGAGTTACTCAATGATGGAAATAACTTAAAATAACTGGATCTAATATTTGACTCTGTATTTAGCAGCGGATGATGGAAAGTTAATGGAGAAGATGCGTTAAGCCCTAGGTAATCATTAACATAAGCAAAATAATCCTTAGGGTATTTGCTTGTATATCTGTTTTGAGAAAAATATTGAAGTAATATCTTTTTAAGGATACGGGGAAGATGTTTTACTTTTTCAAGAATCCTTGATTTTCGATAGTAAATATCATACCCTGCAAAAGTTTCTTCAGCACCGTCTCCTGTTAAAACTACTTTTATACCATTGTTCTTAATCAATGAACTTAAAAATATCGTTGGTATCCCTGAAGTATCGGCATATGGTTCATCATAGATTATTGGGAAATCCAATAAAATATTTTGTGCATCTTTTTCAGTTATAGTATGAATCTGATGCTTTAAACCAAGATGCTTTGCAATCTCAGCAGCTCTCCCAGATTCATCAAAATTTTTATCTGCAACACCAACAGTATAAGTCTCAAGTTCGGTATTAAGTTTTTTTTTAAGAATTGCTGCCAGCAAAGTGCTGTCATAACCCCCGCTTAAAAACAGACCGATTGGAACATCTGAAATTAACCGCAGTTTTAACGAATCAGTTAATGTATCTTCAATATATTCTAAAATCTCCGCTTCTGTCTTAATAGTTTTTGGAAGATTATAATAGTCTTCTATCCGCCAGTATTCATTTATTACATACGCTTTATTTTTAATACTGAATGTTAAGATTGAACCCGGCTTTAATTTATGTGTGTTCTTGAATATGCTGTAAGGTGTTGGTATGTAACCCAGATTTAGGTAAATGCCTAAAGAATCAAAATCTAATTCCTTTTTGAATTGGGTATTTTGCGAAAATGCTTTTAATTCAGAGCCGAATAAAAATATATCTCCATCGAAGTAATAGAAAAGCGGCTTAACACCTGCACGATCACGTGCAAGAAAAAACTGCTGACCTTCTTTATCATAAATGCAAAAAGCAAACATTCCATTAAATTTATTGAGTGCTTCCTCACCCCAGCAATGGAATGCTTTTAATACTACTTCAGTATCTGAATTACTTGAAAACGAGTAGCCGGATTTTTCTAATTCCCTCCTTAATTCTTTAAAATTGTAAACTTCACCATTATAGACGATTATTAAATTCTCATACTCCATCGGTTGATTTGCCTTTTCGGATAAATCAATAATGGATAATCTTCTATGACCTAAGCCAATGCTAAAATCATTAAAACTTTTGAAATAAATATTTCCCGCATCCGGTCCACGATGTTTAAGTGAGTCAGACATTTTAATAATAATACTGTTGTCTGAGGTTTGCTTATAATCGCAAAAACCGGATATTCCGCACATTAG
>CAZHFI010000219.1:0-1626 GCA_964531845.1 uncultured Nitrososphaeraceae archaeon | reverse complement strand
CAAAAGGACTCTTGCCTTCTAATTTGTAAAAATTGATGCCACCGGTTCCAACAACTGCCTCGATGATGCCCGGAGGGTCATTATATTCATTAGGATTTGTGCTTTGAATCACAGGATTAGCGCTAGAAGAACCGCCATACTTGAGTGGATATGTCCTCTGATAATCATGGGTATGCCCACTTAATACTAGGTCGACTCCTCTTTCATCAAAAATTGGATGATAAATAGTCCTAAATTCGACATATCCTTCATGCGTAGGGTCATTTCCACTATTTAATGATGCATATAGCGGTTTGTGGAATACCACTATTATCCATTTGATATTGATATCTGACGATGCTGTCTTTAGATCATTAACAACAAAAGTGTACTGTGAAGACCCGACTTTAAAGCTATCCTCCGTTGACATTACCAAAAGGTGGACCTTATCGGGATTCACACCCACATTAAATGAATAGTATCCTGAATTTGGAAAGTTAAAATTTGATGAATAACCGTTCCTGTCATCACTGCTACCAGCATCATGGTTTCCAAAAGCAAGTGTCCCGGTCCCACCAGTAATGGTACTCCCGCTCATCTTGGGAAAAATATTATTTTCAGGCTCTTTCATTTTATTAATAAAACAATTAGCAGAAGTTTGATACGAATAATCACCAAGACCAAATACAAAATCAATTGCAGACCCTTTGTTAAAAATTGCCGTTGCAGTAGCATCTGTATTTGAGTTACAGCCCCAGTCTCCTGCTGCACCAAATCCTAGTATATGCTCAGCATTATGCATAGCAAATATTTTTTGATGGTAGCCCAGTGAAATAAAGATAAAAGATAAAAGTAATATAAAAAACCAGAATTTTTTTGCGTTTATAAGAGCAATTTGAGACTTGGCGTCCAATTTACTATCAGTAGTTAATCTGAAGCTAGTATCTATATTTTTTGGAAATTTATCATATAGAATACTCGTTTTTTATAAAAAAAGTGTATGAAGTTTGGTATTATGGCTATTTTATATTAGTAAAATAGAAAAAATTTCAATAATTCTGGTCTTTCATAAACACTTGTATTAGATTAACTGTGATATTTATCCCCAGCATCCATTACTTGCTTCCAGAGATATTTTTCACATAGAAGTATATTTGGGCCAAATATCCTTAATTATCTCACTTTAGATTCAATTGATTAATTAAATCTATTACTGATTAATCCAAATTAATACTCTGGTTGTATATAATGTGGTCATGACAAATGAAAAGTAAGAATATGGAAAGGACTTTTTTTTAAGTATCATGCAGTCAAAAAATTTGTAGTGGAATTTCTCTAATTGAAAATTCCAGGTTTGTTAACTAGATGTATGTTTCTAGTTATGTTTTATCTTTCTTTCATTCTTTGAATAAAATTTATTATAATTTAAATGGTATTCTCAATTCAAAAATACAAAAGACAGAAACTATAGAAAATGAAAACCGCAGTGACGTATTGTATTAGAGAGCATATAAACTTCAAAAATAGCATGAAATTATCCAAAATATTCATTTTATGGATAATTAAAGAATCAAGGTCATCACCCAGACTTAATTTTGTAGTATTTTTAATGTGGTAATTATGATTAAAACTTATATTTCTTTTATT
>CAZHFI010000218.1:0-1653 GCA_964531845.1 uncultured Nitrososphaeraceae archaeon | reverse complement strand
CACTTTTTCATGATTTTGATCCTTCTAAACGTTTTGATAAACCAAATGAAGAAGAAGTAGAATGGTTCATTAGACAAGATAAAAAAATAATCAAGTGGGTCCAAGAAGAAGGACTCAATTTAGATATTATGATAGCAATGATTTACAGAACCGCATATCCATTTAAAGGTGAAATTGCAAAAACTGCAACAGAAAAAATGAACGCACTACTTTCAAAAGAAGGAATATCTGAAGAGGACAAAAAAAGAAAAAATCATTATTATGATTTGGGTTGGTTTCTTTCAGTTGCAGAGCGGGTTTCTGGTTATGCATTAGGAAATTTTGACCGTGCGATGGAATTAGCACGATTAAACGCGCATGGATTGGGTTGGCATCCGTGTATCATCAATAAAGAATCTGTCAATTACTTTAATTCATTAAATGGGGAGAAAGAGATGTTAGATAGAATATTAAATGCTGTTTCTTTAGAATATAAAAAGAATTTTCTTGATAATGTTGCCAAATTTTCAAATGCATGGACAAAAGAAATGGAAATTAAAAAATCCCTGTGTAATAACGAGATTAGTTTAAAATCAGTCATAGAACAGAGCAAGAATATAAAAAATGATCCACAAATTTTTAACTCGATAATAAATATTCGAAATGACCTCAGCGGGTCATTATTACCAACTGACAAACGGGATTTTGCTAAATCAATAACTGACCCCAATACCATACTCATAACTTTAAGACTGAAAGATGATGGTAACGAGATTGTTGGATTCATAAAAGGTGGTCCTTTAGAGGATTATCAATTACGTAGAGGCACAATTGATGTAAATTTAGGAAGAAGGAATACTGTTTTTATTGAATCAATATATATTAAAGCAGGATACTGGGGAGAAAAGGGAGGGCATTTATTGAGAATGGATTTCCTGACACGGTCTAAAAAACTTGGTTACCAATATGTTACCGGATACGTACATCGTGACGTACTACAACGTAGAAACAGCAGAGGTGAACCACATGAAACAGTTCAAAAATATGATCCAGATAAGCTAGACTATTATCGAGTTGACCTAAAGAAATACAGCGAAGCTTTTAATTTAACAAACGACCTATAGTTACAAATATCTTATTTTCAGGTAAATATTTCTTTTAAACAAAATAAACCATTATCGTTGCAGGACTGTACTTTATAAATAACAATATTGTTTGCGATAAAGTTGACAAACAAATGCCAGTGATTAACCATTTTAAGACAAAAAGAGTACTTCTGTATCTATATTTCCGTATGAAGATGGACCGAAAGTTTAGTAACGGTCCAACATATAGAAAGAAAAAAGTAGAGGCTTTGAGATCAAACAGTTACCAAACTGAATGGAAACTTTTGCATTATTTTTTGTGGATTATCATCTATCAAACTAGTAAATAGACCATTGTATCTTTAGAATTTTTTACTAAAGTGTGTAGAAATGTTTGTTCTAAGGCATTTTCTAGAATCATTTTATCATATTAGCAAAAAGAAATATATTTTTTCAACTAATTTATTGTATGTTACATTTTTCTCTGAGAAACCTCTATAAAGAAACTAACTGCTACAACAATACCTGCATTATTATGAAAAATTTCGACAGCAAATCAATGATAACTGGGTATTTTTATATAATATAA
>CAZHFI010000217.1:0-1656 GCA_964531845.1 uncultured Nitrososphaeraceae archaeon | reverse complement strand
AAATTCAAATCCCGGTGACCGCATTCTAGAGTTTTTCCACTATACAATTCCACTATCGAGGACGGCCGCCATCAATAATATTAAAACTGATGTTATTATTGTGAGTTTTCCTAAATTAATAATTTTATTTCTGATTTTAGAAATATATTCAATTGAATAATTTTTTATCTCTTTATTGATCGCTTGATCTAATAACTTTATATGAATGATGTATGCTAAAAATGTAATTAAAACCAAAATTATTTTAACCAAAAGTACTATTCCATATCCAGTTTCGAAAAATATTTTTGGTTCTTCAAAAATTTCTCTTGAATTATATATTCCAGTTGCAATGAGGATTATAAATGATGGAAATGCAAGCTTGTTAAATCTCTGACCTATTTTGATCATCAATTTAATTCTTTCATGGACATCTTTCGTTATGGTATTAAGCATTGGTCCTAAAACCAAGCCTAGAAAAATTGATCCTCCAACCCAGATTGAGGAACATAGTAAATGAATCCAAGTAATAATTCCATCAATGAAAGAAACCATTCTCTAAAGATTTATTTAAAAAATGATATTTAAATTATAGAGAAATACTTTGAAGTAAAATTATGAAAATAGTAATATTAGATAAAAAAAATTAACTAGTTAACCATTATATGTATTTTTACCCATATTTAAAAAATTTTTATCTGAATGCAAACAAATTGTGATTGTACAGTGGATCAGAGGAAAGTATTAATTAAATTCTTTCCAAACAATTGTAAGTTAAATCACATGTTTTTTAGTAAGCGTCGAATATTATTAATCGGAACAATTGTTGCAGTAGTGGCTTTTATTGTTTTAATTCCTTTAATAACGTCCTTATTAACATCACCGAATATAGATGAGATCAATATTAGTTTATCTGATGTCCAGATTAATAACATTGATAACATAACTAAAACAATTGATCTTTCTGTTATACTGAATATATACAATTCAGTGAATCAGAAAACAGCTACAACATCGAAAATTGACTATAATCTTTATGCCAATGGAATCTTTTTGGGAAATGGTATTCTTTCTTTTGAAGATATACCTCCAAATGGACGCCCACAACTTTCTCCTGGATCTACAGTAACATTAAAATCCAAATTTACAATCTTTTTATCTCCTTCAAACAAAGACTTAGTTGATAAACTAATACAAAAATCTATGAAAGAAAATTTTACATGGAAAATAGATGGAAATGCACAAATCGAATCGGCATTTGTGTTTGTCCCAAAAACGTTTAGCGATACATTACTGAAATAATTATTATTCTTGCTCTAGAAGGATTTTTTTATCCATATCAACTAAAATCCAATCCTCAATCATAGAACATTTTGCTGGACTATATATACTATTGTCATCATCTGTAGAACACAAATGTTGGTATGTACAGCTGATACACGGTACTCCTTCTATAATTGAAAGGTCTAATGGTTTTTTTTGGGATTCATTGGATGATTGATTTTTTTTAATCACTAATTTATATGTCCATCGACCATTATGCAACATCTTTTCCCTTGATATTAAAGACTGTTTTTCTAGATTTCCAACAAGACGTGAACCATCTCTACTATCAATAGAAAATACCTTACACAATTCAGTCTGGAATATTCCATTTTCTCCCTTCTCTAGAATCAC
>CAZHFI010000216.1:0-1709 GCA_964531845.1 uncultured Nitrososphaeraceae archaeon | reverse complement strand
GTCGATTTTCATAGTTGTGCAACAAAGCATTAAAAGGCAAAAAATACCAGAATTACGAACATCTTCAACTATATCTCATTCAATTATCATTCAAATTTCAGAAATAGAATCTAATTTTTTGGGTAGATAAAATTGTTCATTATTGCATTATTTTAAGATACATACTTACTAACTTTTCTCACTAATAATTCACATACTGTCATATGCTAGAAGAAAGTTACTTGAATATTTTTATATTTCACATTCTTTATCTGTTACAATGACTGCTAATGATATTCTACAAACGGTGAATCCTTACTCTACAGATATTATTGAAGAATACCCAATAACAGATAAGCATAAAATCCAAGAAGTGATTATTAAATCGAGAAAATCATTTTTAGAATGGAAAAATAATATTCGCAGGAGGAGGGATGCTCTTCATAATATTTCTCATTTATTACAAAAGAATAAGAATTCATTGGCAAAAGTTGCTACAATTGAAATGGGCAAACCAATAAAAGAATCGCTGGCTGAAGTAGAAAAATGTTCTACAGTAATGGAATTTTACGCTCACCATGGAGAAATTTATTTACATGACGAATCTGTCCATACTGATGCTAAGAAAAGCATCATAACGTTCGATCCTCTTGGAGTAATAGGGAGTATCATGCCATGGAATTTTCCCTACTGGCAAGCTTTAAGATTTGCAGGACCTTGCTTGATGGCTGGTAATACCATAGTACTCAAACCAGCAAGTAATACAATAGGATGTGGTATCGAACTGCATAAATTGTTTAAGAAAATTGGATTGGAAGATGTATTTCAAACAATAGTTGGAAATTATAAGATTGCAGAATTTCTTATTGATTCTGATATCGATGCCGTCACATTCACTGGAAGTGTGGAGGCCGGTGCAAGAGTTGCCAGAAGATCTTCTTCTAGATTAAAAAAATGTGTGTTGGAATTGGGGGGAAGCGACCCATTCATAGTATGCAATGATGCAGATTTAGAAAAGGCATCCACAGGAGCCGTAAAAGGAAGATTCATAAATTGTGGTCAGAGTTGCATTGCTTCGAAAAGATTTATTATAGTCAAAGAAATAGCAAATGAATTTATTGAAAAATTTGCTCAAAAAACAGAACAACTAAGAATAGGTGATCCAATGTCTGATGAAACCGATATAGGTCCATTGGTAAACGAAAAAAGTCTTGATAATATAGAAACACTTGTAAATGATGCAATCCATCATGGTGGAGAAATTGTCACTGGTGGAGAAAGAATAGACACAAAAGGATATTTTTACAAGCCTACGATATTAAAGAATATTTCCACAAAATCAAGGGTGGCAAAAGAGGAATTATTTGGACCAGTAGCCCCAATATTGATAGTAGACGATGATAGCGAGGCGATAAAACTCGCAAATGATTCTGAATTTGGATTAGGAGCTAGTATTTGGACAAAGGATTTAGATAAAGCAGAAAAATTTGCAAATCTTATTCAGTCTGGCATGGTAACTGTAAATAACGTTGTTATTTCAGATCCACGGGTACCGTTTGGAGGAATTAAAAAAAGTGGATTTGGACGTGAACTATCTAAATATGGAATGCTTGAATTTGTAAATATAAAATCTGTTAGATTTTATGACGAACTTAAATTGAATCATTATGTAGAATAAATTGCGGACATGAAAATAAAATCCATGGAAAATGTTTTGATCCTACAAGGGG
>CAZHFI010000215.1:0-1709 GCA_964531845.1 uncultured Nitrososphaeraceae archaeon | reverse complement strand
AATTGTGATCTGAAATATACATATAATTCGATATCGTTTTTTGTATTGATGTATAACGATCTCAAAAATAATAAATTCAATCTGACATTAAGAGGTGATAATATCCTAAGAGTCGATTCTTTGGTATTAGATTAATCTTGGTTGTTAGAAATGTCCTAAACTGAAAAATCGATTTTATGGTTTTAAATATTGATGATAATCTAATCCACTCCACGGCAAGAATACTGGTCTATTCATATTATCTAAAATTATTTGATTAATTTCGTATTTCGTATGATTTAAAAGTTCATTTAGAAATTTTTCACAATTTTCAAATAATGGATTTTTGTTCGATATGATCCAAAATTTACCAATTTTTTGATCTTGATTACTGTCTTTTAAATCAAGTCTTTCAAAAAATACCGCATATTTACCTTTCCATATTCCTATATGTGTGTTACGCAAATAAAATGATGTGTATTTGGACATTAGTGAGGGAATAATAAACTCGGTAACTGTGCTAGGATTTATTTGTAAAAGGGTTATATTATGTTCCATATGAAATCTTATAAAATTTGTATTCGAAAATCTAGTTTTGTTACAATGCCAATCGTTTCTAATAACTTCTTTTGTCATAAGCATAATTCTATAACTTTTGTACGTACTGTTATTTCGAGTTAATTCACCATGTCTCGAGAGAAATTGTTGGTGATATTCATAAAATTCACTTGGTAAAATCTTATTTATTCCTGAATACTCTTTTGTATTTTTGAATAGATATTCATATAATTTTTTTGCAGAATCTATAAATAACACTATCTCTTCTTTATCTATCTTATCTGCCAACTTATTTACCTCATTTTCAAAGAATAAATCTAATGGTTCTGCTAAATGCGATGATACTTCAAGCTTATCTATAATTCCCCTCTTATCTAGCGGTAGATCAATATTTCCTACTACTTGATTATCAAAATGCATAAAAAAGTTATAAACATTTAGTTCTTGTTTATGTTTAACATAGTATTTTCCTATATTTTGAAATACCTCTTCAAACTCTTGATTTCTTAAGAAATCAGGTTCTAAATTTATTAATTCTTTAAATTTTTTAACTGCATAATTATTGATTAAGATATGATAAGAATCACAAAGGTCACATAATCTTTTGGCTATTGTAGGCCCTTCACCCCAAAACGGTAGTCCGTTTTGAATTTTAGCCTCATCTATCTTATCTGCATAGCCATAAGATATTCCTATTTTAAATTTGAAAGATGAGTTTTTTTCGTTATTTCTTCTAAATTTATCATGCAAATGAATGGCAAGTTTTAAAGGAAGTAGTGTGTTCTCCTTGAAAAAAATCAAAGTTCCATCTCCTGTAAATGTGGAATGTATTTTAGGATCAATATTGTTTTGGTTTAGGAAATTATTGATCGAAGAAAGTAAACTCTTTAAATAATTTTCATGTAAATCAAAATTCATAGAAGATCCTACAATATCAACACAAAGAAAATAATACCTGACTTTTTCTTTTAAAACCATTATTTATTATTTCAAGACATAATTCTATATAAAACTTAAATATTCTATGAATCATGATTTTGTGATTTCAATTCTTTAATAAAATTAATTTCAGATTAAGGCTCTGTTAATTTAACGAAAGGCCTATAGCTGCGGACATCCTATTTCTAATGTATGCATATTACATTTGAACGAAACAGGACATCCACAATTGT
>CAZHFI010000214.1:0-1712 GCA_964531845.1 uncultured Nitrososphaeraceae archaeon | reverse complement strand
CCATTTAGTAACAAAATTCCAGATGCCATCTCCTTTATCTACAAACATTCTTACATTGTTTGATTGGGTTTTTTGATCAACAAATATTCTTAATCCGATCCATTTGTTAACCGGGATTTTGTTACTGCTATCTCCGTTAGCCTTGAAAATACGTTTCGTATTTTGATTTTCACTATACTGCCCATCATTTTTCTCTTTGATTTCGGAATAACCATCGGCTCTAATTCCTACGCTATATTTATTACGTTCATCCTTATGATTAAAATAAAATCCTACGCTGTCGGTCGGGTCGTTACCAAAATAATCTTTATATTTAAAATAAACTTGAACCATATAATCTTCATTTTTCTTTAAATCATCGCGGATCATTGCTCGAAAACGATCATTATCTACAAATCCTTGCTCATTTTTTACCTTCATTTTTCCTTCACTTACCCACCAATATTTATCATTTGCATAGTCTTTGCCGGTACTATCCAAGGTTCTATCTTTGTTAAAAACATCTTGGATCAAAGTTGCATTTGCATTTGATAATTGATGATTTAATAGAAATAATACTGTCAGAAGAGCTAAGAACAAAGTTCCGAAGATAGTTACAGTATTATATTCCACCTTTAAGTTCATGAGGGTGTTTCATGAAATACCTTTTATATAGTTTTTTGGAACAATATAAAAAACAAAGAATCAAATTATTTTAACAATTTAGTTGAATAAATATAAAACATTTAATTTTTGTTCTTTCACAGATTCTATATTAATAAGTAGATAAAGTCACATTAATATTTTATGCTTTCTAGTTAAACACCATGTCTTCAAGACATAAACAAAAAAACATATTTACTCCAAATGAATTTGAATTTGTTAAAAATAATGAAATATGTAGGATTGCAACGTCATATAATAATCAGCCACACGTAGTTCCAGTTTGTTATATCTATATAGATAATTTTTTTTATTTTGTCACAGATTATAACACCAAAAAATATCGTGATTTGGTAAATAATAATTCAATTTCTATGATCCTTGATGAATATGACCCTAAACGTGGAAATAAAGCGATAATTATTAACGGTTCCGTAAATTTTATTGAAAAAGGATTAAAATTTTTTGAATTGTATAAAGTATTTGAGAAAAAATTCCCATGTGTAAAAAGGGATCCATAGAAAGAAGATGAACCACCATTTGTAAAGATAAATATTAATTCCAAAATGAGTTGGGGGTTTTAATAGATCATTTATAACATCTAACAATATTCTATGCAATAGTTATTATTTTTATTAACGTAGATAATATGTAATCTTATCTTATAATATTTTTATCTAAATATTGATCCATAATAATATTTACAAGTGTTATGTAAAGAAAAAAAATTGCAAGAAAATAAAAAATCGTTATTTATAATGGGGATTATTATATCAGGAACATTGGTGGGTATTTTGGTTGGTATGTTAATAGAAATTATAGATGATAACAAATTTCATATTAATACAATGTTAGAATTATTATCATCAAAATTTGATGGATCGGTTTTGCAACATGAAGTTGATAATGACTACTTGACAACCAAATAGGATTTAACTTCAATTAAACAAAAAGAAATTGAATTATATGTAATTGTTATTGAGTAAAACCAGATACTTAATGATATTTCTTAATTTTATTTTTTATTAATTAATACTATATCATTGTTAAACAAAATTAATATACATCGA
>CAZHFI010000213.1:0-1713 GCA_964531845.1 uncultured Nitrososphaeraceae archaeon | reverse complement strand
CAACCCGTTATCTTGGTACTATTCATGATTTTGTTATGCTAAATCCACTCCAAGAAACACCTGCGGCCCGAGGAGCAATAAGGCAGGCATCTAATACAATTAAAGAAGCAGTGTCAGGGTAAATTCTTACTATATCCAAAACAACCAAAAATGAACTCAATTCTAAATGTTAGATAAATTACAAGGATGTATCGTTTTTAACATAAAATCTTCAAACATACGTCCATGAAAAATTCTGCTTTGTTGCACAACTATGAAAATCGACAATATGGAATAAAATTTCGACAGGAACAAATTGCCAACATGAATTCCATATATCATACCATATTCTTTATTTTAATCAAAATCGACGAAAATCATAGTTATGCAACAAAGCAAAAATTCTCCTATCAGGGATAAAGAAGCAAAATAATGCTAGATACCTCAAAATCAATTTTATTCGTAGATTAATGGTAAACGATTATTATTTTTCAAGATGTTAAAAGCAAACACGTATATCCGAAATTAGGTATTAGGTGTTGATTTATTCGCTAAAAAATCAGTAATAAACAATATATTGTAATTACTGAAATTGTAATCTGAATATATTAGCAACATGATTTTAATATGCTTGTTACTGAACTAGTGATCAATTATCCCAAACTTTTGAGATTTAAGAGATACTTGTTGTTAGATGTCAGGCAAGTTTTAGGGTTACTACTTAGTGTAGGAGAAACACTCTGCACTTTAGCAAGGATGTATCCAATAAATAGGAATATATTAAGATGATAATAATTTCTAAATTCAACGGAAAAAAAGATTAATGAAAAGGTCATATATTAATGCCAGAATTGAATTATTTGGGGACTATTATCTATTATATGTCAAGGGAAACTAAGTAGTTTTCGCAGTAACAAATACAATTAGATTTCATTTTTTGATTTACAAAAAAAAATCAAATAATAAAATTAGAGTTCAGGAAGAATCTGCTTAAATTAAAAGAACAAACTTGTTGGATTTAATAGTTCGTTAATATTAAACCTATTCACATGAAGGACAAGTCATTTAACTTCCCCGGTGCAAAATTTACCATAAAAGTTCTCACATCTGAAACTGGAAATAAATATACTATTTTAGACGTAGTTAATCCTCCAAATTTGAGACCATCTTTAAATATGCATCCAAATGGCTCAGAAACTTTTTACATAGTTGAAGGTAATTATGATTTCATACTGGATGAAAAATCAATAACGACCAGTCCTGGTGATTTAATTTTTGTTCCCCCAGAAACTCCGCACAGATTTGTTGTATGGGGAAATGAAGGACATACCATTGTAATAAGTCCTCCTCATCAAGACTTTTATTTTTTTAAAGTGAATTGCTTGACAAAGGGAAAATTTCATTTGAGAAAGAATCCATGATAGGAAAGCAATATGGTCCGATTTTCTTAGATAAATCACAACATTGGAGCAATATTTCTTGATTCTTAATTTTTAAAACATGTTAATGATAGTAAAAGTAATACTAATTTTATTATTGGGAAAACATATCGTTATTACAGTTTATGTTCAAGAACTCTTGTTTAGATATTCTATTTTAGAAAAGAACAAAAGTTTTAATTAATCACACCATAAAAAGAATATTAATTATCTACTGGCCAAGCATTATTAGTTATCAATTCTACTAAATTACCAACAGGATCACGAAAATATATTGATTTGTTATTTTCAATCT
>CAZHFI010000212.1:0-1718 GCA_964531845.1 uncultured Nitrososphaeraceae archaeon | reverse complement strand
AGAAGATAACCAAATAATTAAATAAAATGTGATAAATGGACTTCCATTTGTCGTATTTACTACAAAATTTGCCAAAACTGAAATCAGACCAGATTCTTTCATTATTTCTACGATTACAAATAAACCACTAAAAAAAAGTAAGGTAGACCAATCCACCTCCTGTAATATTTTTTCAACATGAACACGACTTATTACTAATAATACTGCCGCGCCTCCAATTGCTATAATGGATACTTCAATACCTATTGCTCCTTGTAATACAAACAATATTACAACTCCAAGAAGGATTATGAGGCTTTTCTTCAATAGGGAGGTATCTTTTATCAATTCGTGATCGTTTATTGTTTTTAACTTTGCATCCAGACCAGAAATATTTTTTGTCAGATCATTCTTAAAAAAAATCTTGATTAAAAACAGTCCTACCAAAAATGAAATTAATATTGATGGACCCATATGGAAGATAAATGAATTGAAATCAATATTTGCCGCAGTTCCTATCAGTATATTGGGCGGATCTCCAATTAAAGTAGCACCACCGCCAATATTGGAAGATAAAGTCTGACCAATAATAAATGGAATTGGAGAAATGTTTAGTGCCTTAAATATGGATATTGTTACAGGAATCATAAGAATTATTGTTACATTGTCTACAAACATAGATGAAATTGCAGTAAAGACACATAATACTAGCATCAATGTCCATAAATTTCCTTGACTCCAACGAGTAGCCTTGACACCAATCCAATTGAAAACACCTGTTTCGCCTAAAATTGATACAATCACCATCATTCCAAGTAAAAGTCCTATTGTGTTAAAGTCAATTGCTTCAATAATAAAATGTAATGACTCTTGTTTTGGTATTAAGTCCAGTATTATACTTGAAATCAACAAACAGATTGTTGAAAATAACACAATTGATGTTCTATGTCCAAGTTCCAAAGATAGCAAAATAAAGATGGAAATCATCACTAATGCTGAAATTTGTAAATTAGGATCTAGAACTTTTCCTAAAATATTTGGCAAAATAAATAAAATAATAGAAAAAAAGATTATTAATACAACTGCTACAAAAATTTTCATTTTCATAATACAAAACTTAATTTGTTAAGTAATGATAATTTAAATTAATATCGTCTTTTTTTTGGTTATGTTAATTAAAGATCTATAGGGATAATCTTGTTAATGGCAAATTTTAACAAAATATGTTAATATGTTATTCACTACTATAGATCATTAAACTGAAAAGCCTAAATTCGTATTCTATTACGTAAATTATTCAATTTATTATCTATTAGATCCATTTCTGAATCCAACAATGCAATTCAAGCCCCCCAGAAATTTCCCAGCTACTGGGTCCAATGGATGGTGATAATCTATGTAATCTCTCTAAGTACGAATGAGACGCGTCAATTACAAGCAATAAAGAAATAATTTTTTTATATTGTTATTAAAAAAATCAAAAAAATAATGCACTTGCTGTAACAATACTTGCATGTTCTAAAGGATAGGAGAGCATCAAATTCGTTATCAATTTCGAAGTTTTCGTAAAATTAACATACTTAAAAAATTTATTAAAATCTAACGAAAGTATGAAAATTTAATATTCGTTACTATTGGGATACCCAAAAAAAAAATAATCAATCCAGATATTTTTGACTATTAGGGTAATCCTCTTCTAACATATCATAATATTGATCACATTCAACTTTGTTGTTTTC
>CAZHFI010000211.1:0-1744 GCA_964531845.1 uncultured Nitrososphaeraceae archaeon | reverse complement strand
ACACGTCCTTTAGCAAGCAAATATACTTTTTTTCCGCCTATAGAAAAACAATCTATATTTTTGGAAATTTCTTTATAACAAGGATCTGTTTTATATAGATATTTTGTATCTATCTCTACGTCAAAATGTCCCACGTTTGCTAAAAATACTCCATTTTTCATTTTTATAATATGTTCTTTGCGTATAACATCGATTTGTCCAGTACAGGTGATAAACAAATCACCTGTTGAAGCAGCTTCGTTTAAAGGACATACACGGTATCCTTCCATATGTGCTTCAAGTGCCTTTACTGGGTCTGTCTCTGTTATTGTAATTTTACAACCATATCCTTTTAGAATGGCAGCTACTCCCTTGCCCACCCATCCAAATCCACAAACAACCACATGTTTTCCCGGTAGAAAAATACCAGTTGTCTGGAGTAGTCCGTCCACTGTACTTTGGCCTGTACCGTATCTATTATCAAAAAGGTGTTTAGAGAGTGCGTCATTAACCACTATAACTGGATATTTCAAATCTGATTTTGCTTGAAGTGTATTAAGCTGGTGTAAACCAGAAGTTGTTTCTTCTGTTCCGCCCATAATTTTATGAATGTTGGTTGATTTATTATGTGCAAGAGAATGTAATTCCCCTCCATCATCTGTTATGATATTTGGTTTCTGTTCTAAAACTTTATTCATGTAGGTATAATATTCCTCAACAGTTTCGTTTGATTTTGCGAAGACTCTAACATCATTAATAGAAAGATAATAAGCAATCTCCTCCTGTACAGAGAGAGGATTTGCAGAACAAATTGAGATTTCAGCTCCCAAGTTCTTTATTGCCATGGCCAATACTGATGTTTCTTTGGTGATATGAAGACACAAACCAATTTTCAAGCCAGACAAGGGTTGGCTCTTTTTATTTTTTTTTACAATTTTATCAATTATATTCATAGACTTACTTGCCCAATAGTGAGCAAACTGGCCTTTTTTTTCCAAATTTTTGTTTGATAAGGATTCACAATCAGATGTACTTGAAATGGAAACTTTTTCCAATGTATGAAAATATAATTAAAACCTTTAAAACTTTTCAAACATATAAAATAGTAGATTTTTTTAAACAATATAAAATATCATTAAAAATTTAACTTGAGAATCTAAAGATAATTAATATCTATAGAAAATTCTAACCCATCATCATGAATACTAACTGATTTCAGATTAGGTAAAACATTAATTGTGGCAAGATGTATCTATAATTTGAATTTTTTAGATGACATGGATAAAAGTGGCTCAAACAGATGAGATAGCTGATAAAAAAGGTAAAGAGATTGATGTCAATGGTACCCGGATAGCACTATTTCATGCCCAAGGAAAATATTACGCATTAGAGGCCCTTTGTAGACATCAGGACGGTTCCCTAGCTCCAGGTAAGATAGACGGAGAGATTGTGGAATGTCCTTTGCATTTTTGGCATTACAATATAAGGACCGGAGAGTTATTGGATTATATGAAAGGTGTAAAACTTGAAACATATGATGTCGAGGTAAGAGGAAAAGATATCTATCTTGAGATAAAGTAGCAATTCTTTAATTAAAGTTAGAAACAACAATACGGTTTGATCTAGTTGAAATTATATAACACACTAACAAGAAATTATGAGAACCTAGAAAAAAATTCGGGTGATACAATCAAGGTATATTTATGTGGCGTCACTGTTTATGATGATTCGCATATAGGCCATGCAAGGACCATCATAGTTTTAG
>CAZHFI010000210.1:0-1749 GCA_964531845.1 uncultured Nitrososphaeraceae archaeon | reverse complement strand
CCCCCTCTTGCTTTATCGTATGTGATAACACTATTGTCTATAACTTTGATAGTAATTGGAATTGAAAGAATAGTTAATGGTATTAGTTCTAAAGAATTATCCAAGCCTTCAAAACTGGGAAATATTATTCTTGGAATTCTTGGAATAGGATTTGGAATTTTTGTATCTGTATATCCTGTATTTACAACTAGTTTATTGTTAATTATTATGGCAATAGGATTATCGTTTATAGGCATCGCCAGAATTATCACCGGAGTTTATACTAAGGAATACCCAAAATGGTTGAAAATATTATTACTAATTTCTGGTTCAATTGCAGTGGTGGTTGCTATATTGGTATTTGTATATCCGTCATTAGGAGTGGTATTATTAGCATTGATTGTTTCTATAAGTTTGTTGATAATAGGAATTGATAGCGTAATCCAAGGAGTATCTGGCAGAAAAATAAAATTAACCAAATAATATTCATTTATTTTATTCTGGGAATGGAAAGACTATATTCGATATTGACTATTCTATATTTCATAAGAATCCGTGTATATTGATTATTGTTATAACACATGGCGGGTTTCATGCCATTAAACAATCAAAATCTCGATCTTTTCATGAATTTATATTTTTAATATAACAATCTTATAGATGTTCAAGTCGAAATGAAACGGTTTTAGTAAAAACTTTTATGTTATTAACTTGCTTTATTATTTTCTTTTAAATTTCATTTGATATTTTTATTAAACAAATATTCTTGTACAAGGATCCTATTTCATTCATAATTTTCTTTAAAATTTTTTACAAATCTTCAAAATATATTTGTTAATGAAAATTTTTATATATATTTTAAATTGTCTTAAAATAAAAAATTTAGAATATATGTAATTGGTGATACCAATTAATAATATCTGAACATAGTAATATACATCTATTAGCAATTTCTCTATATAATTGATTAAAATATAACTAACTAGTAAGAAAGTTAAAAAATATTTACAATATAAACAAAAACTAGGATTAAAAAATTCCAAAAATTAGACATAATTATACGGTTTATCAGTAGAGAATCACTTAGCCGTTAAGTCTAACATCATATTTTTTCTGTCCAAATAATGATTGTTTGTAATTTGGTTCGTCTGTCAACGAAATGTACATATTTAAAATTAATTCAAATATCATATATTAAAGAATTCTTGATTCAAATTATTTAGATACTAGTAAAGAAAATACATATGATGGACTTTAGGAAATTTAAGGAATAATTTTGGGTAATAAAAATTACTAGTCCTAATACACATATTAACTGCCTGAATCTGATAATAACGAATTTTGCTATTTACATATAAATGATATTCAAAAATACAAATTTGAAATCAATACATTTTTAACTTACTGAAACTACTTTAAATTTGCGTGAGTAGATTTAGGCAAGCGTAAGGTTTTGAATGAGGCCGAACTAAAAGAAATGGTTATGCCTCAATCAGGTGAAATGTTTGGAAGAGTAATCAAATTAGTGGGTGGTGATAACGTTATCGTAAAGTGTACAGATGGAAAGATTAGAACCTGTCGTATACGAGGTAAAATTAAAAGAAGAATGTGGATAAGGGATAATGACCTTGTTCTTGTGGCTCCTTGGGATTTTCAATCTGATAAAGCAGATATAGTCTGGCGTTATATAGCTGCGCATGCAGACAGGTTGGAACAGGAAGGACATTTACAAGGATTAAAATAAACTTTCCATTACATACTAATTTAAGG
>CAZHFI010000209.1:0-1777 GCA_964531845.1 uncultured Nitrososphaeraceae archaeon | reverse complement strand
TGTTTGACAGATAAATTCAAATCAACATCACAGCCTTTCAGAGTACTAATGGATGCAGACTACATAAGAAAAAACTAATTTTTTTCCTTTTGATAAAAATTCTTTATATTTTATTATTATTTCAATTTTAAATAATTATTAAATTATATTTTCTAATTTTTTAATTAATAGATTATAAAGTAAATAGATCAAAAAAAATAAAGTTGAATTGCAAGATAAAGATTTTATCAGGTATTCAATTGTTACCTAATTGATTCTATAAATTAAAATTTCATAAATTAAATTGACCTACAATTAATTGATGTAATTTGTATCAAACAGATCTTCAATTTTTATATAAAAATAAAAAAGATCCGTTACTGATATCCTCTGTGTTCTATTTGAAACTGGAATCCTTTATTTTTATAAGTTCCTATCAGGCTCTGTTAAGTTAAGATGATTTTGTCACCTCCTGTTTTTAATTGGAACGTGTTATTTCTGGTATAATTATACATTAGTACAAAAAATGATAATCATTTGTATACACGATCCAGATCACAATTTGTTTTTCTATTACAGGGATAGTAATCATCAAAACCTTCTATCCTGTCCTTGAAATACTGGTTTGCTCCTTCGATTATGTTTTTTGAAAGATGAATGTAGGTATTGTTTTAGCCCGAATACATTTCAGATTTCTAGATACTAGCTACAAACATCTGAAAATACAGGATGGCGTCGATTTTTTCCTACCAGCAATTCCAGAAATTGTCTTGCAACGAGCATATCTCTATGATCAGATCATTAAATAGAAGAATTCCTAAAACTGAATGATGTATCGGTTCAGTAGATGATAGGAAAAAAATAGTCTTTCCATCAAATCTGGATTAGCATTTCGTCTATGACAAATGCAGATAATTGTTTATATTTATAGACATGCTCTGATCCAAAATGAGGTACCCAGTTCCAGACTGACACATATGTTACTTTTTTTCATCTAATCTTCAAAGATAGACTGTGTCTTTTTGGTATTTCAGTAGTGAACTCAATCACAAAAAATTCAAATACAATCCATACATTACTACTATAGTGAGCATCCATTTCGCTCAAATCTAATGGCCATATATTAGAAATAATATGAGATCTTTACGGATACAGATCTTTCGTTAAATTTAGAGTCCAATGTATATACGAACTGGAGATATTGAAAAAAATAGGTATTTTGCTCATATTGTCTAAGCATAAAATTGTTAATAAAATGATTTCTGGATAGTTTGAGAGCGGGCTCGAATAGTCAATTGTCATATATGATTATAATATGGTATGTTAATTTAGACAATAGATAATAGGATTAATAATAAATTATTTATTTTATGTTTGCTATATATTTTTCTTATATAGAGATTAATAGGCTTTGGCCAAGGCTGTAGAATAAATCCATAACGCTACTTTGTTATATAGTGTCCATTATATTAGACTTATAAATCTACCTTAAATTAGGAAAAAATGAAAAGACGCCAAAAACAATTTTGTAAATCCATAAAGAAACGTAAAGAAAACGATTAGATTGAAAGTTCCAGCCTGTTAGAATATCGGTGGGGTACAGGCTGGAAATGGAACAAGGTCCAATTCGGTTTGTCGTGATTGGTATATTATAGTGGGCAACATACTATAAAACAAGAGTAATAAAGTTCGGTTTTAGCCTAGAAAGTTTTGACATGGTTCTAAATTGAAATTATAATTCATGATGCTTTGTTGCACAACTATGAAAATCGACAATATGGAATAAAATTTTGACAGG
>CAZHFI010000208.1:0-1833 GCA_964531845.1 uncultured Nitrososphaeraceae archaeon | reverse complement strand
CGGATTTATATTAAAATTTTTTTCGATGTTAGAGATCTTAAATATGCCAATATAATGATAAAAATATCAAACCGACAGGTTAACAACTTCAAAAATATATTCCAACAACATTTATTCGATGTCTTAATCAAATTGATTACTATTAACCAGGTTTTCTAATGTCATCACACTTATAAATTCCATCGGTATAAAATCGGTGTAATGAATAAAGATAGATCGTTTACAAAAGCAATGCTTCCTGTAGTATCTGTAGTGTTTCTTTTTTTGATTTCAGTGACATGTGTTCAATTGGGCTCTGCAGCCAAAGATAATAATACCGATATTTCTATTACCTTAAAGGACGCTAGTTTTGCTCCGTTGACTACCGTTAATGGAAATCAGATTCTTCTTACTGTAAATTACATTCTTAATGATGAATCGTTAAAGGGTGAACAAATAAATGGAATGATGGAGATTTATTATTCTAATGGAACTCTAATAAAATCGTCTTCTTATCCAGAAGGCTTCAAGGCTAAGAAGATAGAGGGAACAAAGGAATTTAAAACAACTATTAAGGATCCAATGATAGATGATGTTATTGCAAATCTTACTCTTACAAATTTAAAGAAAACTAAATCACTATCAAACACCTTAACAACAAATGTCGTTCTAACCTCTACAGGACAAGTAACCTCTAATGGAACAAGTGAGCAATAGACCACTGTTCCATTATTTTAAATAGTCAGGATTATAATTACGAATTTAACAACAACAAATATTTCCAAAAAATAAATTTAGTTTTATCAAATATGTGCAACATTTCTTATCTTGCAGACTCGTCAAAACAGAAACTTGCGTAGGTTTTTCTGGTAATGAGATATATCTATTTTCTATAAACTTTTTTTCATGCTGAGAGACTATCCGAGCTATTTGAAATATGATGATTTCATTTAAAAATATTTTATTAATGTAAGTTTTATAATCCTCATACTCTCTTTTTCTTTATACCGCAGCACAAAATTATAACTAAGATTTATAAGTTTTAAGATATAGTATATTTTTATGAAAGATATGAATTCGTATCTTGTTCTTGTTGTTGTTTTATCTTCTGTATTAGCAACAATTGGAATATTGGAAAGTTCTAGCTTCCACAAAACTTTTGCACAAATGGATGAGGGTATGTCAATGAATCAAACAGAAACGAGTATGATGAAAGACTACATGAATATCAATGGTTCAATTAACATAATGGACACAATGTTTAAAGCAATATCTTCCAAGGTTAATGTAACTTTAACTCAAGCAATTTCTACCGCCGAACAAACTGTTGGAAACGATTCACATGCAATGTATGCAAAAGCAGATGAGAAAAATGGCTTTATGGTATATACAATCCTTCTAGTTAATCCAGATATGAAATTTTATAAAGCATTTGTAGACCCAGGTAATGGTAAGGTTTTATTCACCAAAGAAATATCCAAAATGGCGTGGATTATGATGATGCATCCAGATATGGATCACGGCTATGACAAGACGAAAATGAAATATGGTAGTCATGATTACGACAACCGTGATTTTGATAAACCAAAATGGTAAATTTAGTCCAAAAACAGTAAAAAATACAACATATTTTTAGTTTCAATTTTTTATTTTTTAAATATAAATAATTTTTATTTTTGAATTATTATATAAGAATAGTTGGAATTTGATATTTTGTGGCTTCTAAATGAACTTCCATCTTGTATCCTTTAGATGTTCTATTAGATATGTACTATTCCTACTGATTATAATATTTTTTAATGCTTTGTTGCACAACTAGTTTTTCCAAACATCATCTTATCTTTCATCACGTAT
>CAZHFI010000207.1:0-1844 GCA_964531845.1 uncultured Nitrososphaeraceae archaeon | reverse complement strand
CCAATGTTTTTTCCATTTTGCCAATTACCTACACTCCAAAGTCTTAGTTCTTCAGATTTGAGCGGGCACATCTTATTTTCAAGTAAAACTTTCAATAATTCCCATTTTCGGTAACGCTTGGCGTTGTATAATCTTCGTTTACTTCTATTCTTCCTTCGTTCTGCAGCCAAAGAGAATTCACCAGACTTACCATCGCCTACACCTTTTCGAAAAATAGTAACTCCATAATCGATAATTTGGTTGTCAAGAATTTCATTAGTATCTCGGATTGCCCATCCTATTGAATTTGTTCCCAAATCGAGCCCTAGAATTTTATTTGACATGTCTTGCCTCTTTGTTGTAGGAAGTTTATATTTCGATTGCAAATCACAACAAGGCTATAAGCCGCAGAGCGATTTGCTCTTGAGCGCCGCATACTTCTGTGGTGCTCATTTTATTTTTAAAGGTCGCCTTGCACTCAGCGGTGCATTTTTATTTAAAGTTTATTCCGTTGTGAAAACATTTACAGTAGTCCCGGCGCAAGTCGGGATTGCTGTTTTAAAGCTTTTTATTTCAAAAATTCACAGCTAAAATAGTTTGTTTTAATCAAGTTGTAAATATTAAGCTCAAAAACTTTCCTCTGTCCGCATAAACCGCTTCATGCCAGAATAAAAGTCGATGTCTATTTAAAATGCAGCTCCTCAAATTTCTTAGCTTCTAATTTTCCCGCTATTATCCTTGCTTTTCACCTCTCACGTTCCTGTCCGCCTTTGGCGGAATCTCTATTCATTGCTGGCATGAACCACTTCATGCCATCTTAAAATTCTATGCATAACTTTCCGCATCCTCCAGTTGGTTTTATCTGTGTTCATCTGCCGCATCAGCGTTAACTGTGTGCTATTGATTAACTTATTTCACTTTTTATTTACTTCAACACACTCCATTCTTGTCAAACTTGCGCGATATATTTTATCAGCCTCCGGCTGACGTTGACAAAAATTCCTGCCGTGCCGGTTGCAATTATCTTTCACCTTTTTAGTTTTCTTTATTTTTTCTTCGCGTTTAATATCAAAATTCCTATAGCTGCTGCTCCCGCCGCAAATAAACCAATATCTTGAAAAATCCCAAGTTTAATTGCTGCAGTAAAACCGATGATTGACCACATTATTGGAATGATATATAATAATTTCTTTTGTTGTTTTAGCATCAGCAGTAATCCAAAAGTGAATATTGTCGTTGGACATGGTAAGCCAAATGTCGGTGTTTTGGGATAATAGTGTCCAAATTGTAATCCAAGCAGCGGATAAATTATCAATGCATAAATAAAAAATATTATAGCAAATATTCCATTTATATCAATCCTAAATTCGAATTGCATACTCTTCTTAATAATCCCAAGGTGAAGAAACAATATTCCCTGGAGTATGAATAAAATCCCAAATAGATTTGCAGCTGGATTTATTTCAGTAAAAAATATTAGATGATATACTATCCCAATCCACAACCAGAAAAATGTTAATCCCCAGCTTATCAATTTATCAGAATAACTATTTCTTTTCACTAAAAAAAGAATCATTACTAATGCAAGTACTACAAAAAATATTTGCATCGGCCAGACAGACAAATTATAATTTGCAAATATTTCTAAGAATTGCTCTTGTGTAAACGGTAGATTCATCTCGACCCCTCAACTATTATAATTTTTCAGTAATAACTTTTTTAATATTAATTAATATTCCATAAAATATTTATTCTTTATGTCATACATCGCTTTTTGAAGTATAAGATGAGCTTACTTTTTTCCATACCAATAGAACAAGCAAACATGATACAATTGAGGATCCAATCCAAAATATACTCGTATA
>CAZHFI010000206.1:0-1884 GCA_964531845.1 uncultured Nitrososphaeraceae archaeon | reverse complement strand
ATTTCTTTAGAATTAGCATGTAATTCGTCAATTAAAGCAACAAGTGATAATAATTCATCTTTCTGTAACATTTCAATTTTGTCTATTTTCTCCTTTATTGTGGATTTTATTTCTTCGTTTTTGTCTTCTGTTTTTCTTATTCTTGATTCAATCAGGCCAGCGCCTAATGTAGAAATAAGTAAACCAATGACAGCTACCCCTACTAACATGAGAACTGCAGCTATTATCTTTCCTTCAGGTGTTATTGGATATACATCTCCATATCCTACCGTAGTGACAGTAACAATTGCCCACCAAAAAGCATCACCTAAATTTGTAATTTTAGAATCTGGAACATCATTTTCTATAAAGAAAATACTGAATGCACCTAATGTTAGTGCCGCTATTGAAAATATCGCAATATAGAATATTCTATTGTTTGTATTTCCACCCATCCACTTTTCCGTTCTTGATACAAGATGTATTACGCGAAAAAGACGTAAAAGACGTAAACCTCTCAGCCAGACTTGGAGAACCGAACTGGTTTCTAGCCAGCCAAACAATAATAAAGGCATCATTGCGGGAATTTCATAAATATGAGTTAGGAAATATTTTTTTGGATTGTAGGAATTTTTTACTCTTTTATAAAAGTCAACAGCTAAAATTGAAATTACAAAAAAGTCAAAGACATATAAAATATATAAAACAATTTCTGGAAAGCTGTAATAAGATTGAATAAAAACGAGAATTAAAGAACTAACAACTAATAGTGAAATAATCCATTCCTTGTTAAACATACAAGCAGTAATTTTACAATTGATGATAAAGTTTTCTGTTTACTCATTTTAAATAGATTATTCAGCGTAAAAAATTGGATCACAACCCAAGATGAAGGTATTGTTTAAACAATAGTAATGTTTTGAAGCTTTATAAATTTCTATTATCATGGTAAACAGACAATTATACTAGCAAATTTGATTGTGTAAAAGGCTTCTAATCAAAAAAGAAAAGCTAAAAACAATGCGTATCTCTTATGTATATGATATCATATGATTTGATATTAGGTTAAGTGTATAATTGAAGATAATAATAAAAGATTAAATGATGTAACCTTAAATACAAGATGAATAAAAAGATTATAGAAAATATATTGACAGAAAAAGATTTTTCATCAAAAATAATAAAAAGATAGTATTTTGATGATATTTCTTTTTCAGTTATGTTAACTTAAGACCTACAATATGAATGTCCTATTCTATAGAAACTACTTTGTAATATCTTCTAATGAGTATAAGAAAGTCTTTTAAGGAATATAAACAGATATTCAAATTGAAAGAGAAAATAAAATGGTATCTTAAATGAATCAAAAACTTATTAGTTAAAATAATATCCAGACATCCGAAATAGTTTCTATAAGGATCCGATATGATTGGATACAAATTGGTATTTCTATTTTTAAATCTGAATTCTACTTCATTCAGATAAAAATAAAAATATTGTAAATACGTCTTTATAATTATACAACCACGTATTGGTAAATTAATAATTATTCTGTTCTTTTTGTTTCAGTTGTTGAGGTATTACATACAAATATGACAGATATATTACCTAACAGTGGATGTTCTATATATTTTCTATATGATAGACATATATTAGAAATAGACCATTCATATCTATAGCCCAATTGTTAAATTAAGAGAGCTTCTTTAGGAGGAATCTTTTATATCATTAGTGATATATAATAATATGAATTTCATAGAAAATAATGAGAAAAATTCTGGAAATTATGTAGAGTTTATAATATGTAGGTCACCTAAAAAGAATTACAATGAATTATTAAGGCTAGAAAGAAAAACTGCAGAAATATTTAGAAAAGAAGGAGTGGGATATGATCTTTTTTTGCTT
>CAZHFI010000205.1:0-1887 GCA_964531845.1 uncultured Nitrososphaeraceae archaeon | reverse complement strand
TATAATATAGAAAGGATTTGTCCTCGCAAAATCTATAAAATTTCAATCATATATGTATTAACATATACTTAATTTAGATATTGTAGTAAAATTCCCTCGCGTAAACCAGAGTTACTGATAACAATTTTCTCAAAATTTAATTTTCTCATTAATATTTCAATAACACATGAACCAGCAACTATACTTTTTGCCCTTTTTTTTCCGATTGATTTAATTAAAGAAACCTCATTTAGAGTCATTCGCATAAGGTTTGAATTCAACTGTTTTATCGCATTGTAACTCAAAGTACTTACTTTGTAGTTTCGATACGAACCTATATTATTTATCTCATTATAATATTTAAATAGTGTTCTTACCGTTCCCCCTATGCCAACTAAAGCAGTATTTTTTTTAATTGTGAGTTGGTCGTTATTTGGAATATTATTTAATACATCAGTTTCCAATTTTGGATAGAGTATTCCATCTATTGAATTTTTCAAAATAGGATGTGAATATTTTAATGTAAGTTTAAGTGCACCCAATGGTAAAAAAAACATTTTTTTTATTTTTTTGTTTTCTGTATAGATTATTTCCAAGCTACCTCCACCCATATCAAAAAACAATCCATTTGAAATATTAACAGAATATTGTGCCCCTAAATATGAAATAATTGCTTCATCTTCACTTGATAGTATTTTAAATTTGAATTTAGTTTTATCAAAAACTTGATTTACAAAATCGTCTTGATTTTTTGCTTCGCGGACCGCACTTGTTGCGTATGCCAGTACTGTATTAATCGATTGGGATTCAATAATCTTACGATACGACTTTAATACCGTAATTGCTTTTTTGATATGCCTTTGTTTTAATTTTCCATTTCCGTTTAACCCTTCTCCTAATTTCAGGTAATTAGTTTTTTGATAAAAAATATAAAAAGTATTATCGTCTTTAACCTCATAATTAACCATCTTTAGAGAATTATAGCCTAAATCAATAATAGAAATTCGCAATAAACAAGATTCTCCTATTTATTTTAATATCAAATAAAAAAACATTATTTAAATTAACCCATGTAATCTATAGACAGTTAAATTTTGAAAAATTAAAATGGATTCATTATATCAGTATTGTATAATATATTCCAAACAATAGTCTATGGTTTACTATATAGTTCTCTGTAAACAAATTTAATACAATGTTAACTATTGTTAGAATACATATAATATATGATAATTCCTTCATCCGGACAAATAATGAAAGGTAAGTTAATTGTAGTTGAGGGAATTGACGGGTCTGGTAAATCAACACAGATAAATTTATTGGAAAAATGGTTAAGATATACCCAATATCATGTTTATCTAACAACATGGAATTCATCTGAAATAGTAAAGGAAATTACAAGCAAAGGGAAGAAAAAAGCCAAACTAACTCCAACTACATTTTCACTCTTACATGCAACAGATTTTGCAGACAGATTTGAAAGAAATATTTTGCCTTTATTAAAAGCTGGATACATAGTACTTGCGGATAGATATGTATACACCGCATACGCAAGGGATGTTGTTAGAGGTTGTGATTTCCAATGGTTACAAAAAATGTATAACTTTGCAATTAAACCTGATCTAATTTTTTATTTTAAGGTACCACCTAATATTGCTATAGACAGGATAATTTCTTCTCGACCAAATATGAAATATTATGAAGCAGGAATGGATCTAAACATAAGCAATGATATTTATGAAAGCTATAGAATATTTCAGGGAAGAATAATCGAACAGTATGAAAAAATGAGTACGAGAGAGGGATTTATAACGATCAATGCCACACTTTCAATTGAACAACAACAAGAATTGGTGAGACAATATGTTAAAAAAATTCTTCCAAAAAAACAAGAGTTGTTAGGTAAAC
>CAZHFI010000204.1:0-1899 GCA_964531845.1 uncultured Nitrososphaeraceae archaeon | reverse complement strand
ACTCCATCCATAACACTGTCTGACTACTGTTCTTAATTGGTCAAGTACTGTCAATCCTTTTTCATGTGACGAGATAATATATCCAAAGGTTTTGCCGGAAAATTCTAGCCAGAAATAATCCAAGAAATTTTTCAAAGCACCTGACATCGATCCATGATAATCGGGTGTAGCTAAAATAAATGCATCTGCATTTATAACCTCTTTTGTAACCATTTCTATCTCATCAGTTTTCTCTCTGGGTTTATTTGGATTAAATAAGGGAAGCCTGATATCTTTAAGATCAATAATATTTGTACGAGTGCCATTTTTCCTGGCTCTTTCAAGCACAACTTTAAGAATTTTTGTACTAGAAGAGTTATCCTGCAAACTACCTGCTATGCCTAAAACATTAAAATTTTTTGATTTTTCTTCAATTATATTAAATAACGATTTGTTCATTACCTACAGATACAACTGGATATGTGTTCTATTTTTTAGTTTGCCATAATTTAAAAATTGATACATTCTCTTTATCCTATTATTTGATTTCTGTTGATATTTTTTCTACCAGATCTTTTATGGAAATTGGTTTTTGAATAAAACATTGTTGTTTTATATTTGGATAATTTGTAATGAGAGAATCATAATATGCTTTAAAGGATGTCATAAAACAGATCCTTGGATTTTTATCTATTTTTTCAATCTCTTTGCAGAATTCAAATCCATTGAGACTTGGCATCCTAATATCAACTAATACTAAATTATAAAAATCTGGCCGGTAATTTTCAAGAGCAATTAAAGGGTCGTTGTAAGCATCTACCATAAACCCATAATTTTCAAGTCCCAGCTTAAAGGCTAGTGTAGTCCCACGGTCGTCATCTACAATTAAAATTCGTTTATTATCCACTATTACCTACTTTATTTACATATTATTAAATTATTTTTATAAATATTTTGATGATGCTACGTTAAATTTCATTTTATTGAATAAAGATTCCAATAATAATAAATAATACAAATACATCTATTTTTTATTGCAGAAGGTATTTGCAACTTCAAAGGGATTAATTGGATTAATCGAAAATATCGAAATTCATAGAATAAATGTTTCAAAATATTCGTACCGAATCAATACAGATGAGGATATTGATGAATTATCAAATTCTATAAACGAAAAAGGACTTTTACAACCAATTCTTGTACGCATTAATAAAAGAGGATATACAATAGTAGCTGGAAACCGACGATATCGGGCATGCAAAAAATTGGGATGGAAAAAAATTTTATGTCATGTCGTAGAACTAGATGATAAAGAGGCATTTGAAGTATCTCTTGTAGAAAATATTCAGGCAAAAAGACTGGACCCATTAGAAGAAGGAAAAGCTTTCAAAACATATGTGACAGAATATGGATGGGGAGGAATCACTGATTTATCCGAAAAGATAAGCAAAAGTCCAAGTTATATTAACAAGAGAATAAAGCTGTTAGGGTTACCAGGCGATATATTGAATTTGATATCTCAATCTGTCATCTCTACCAGTATTGGTGAAGAGCTACTCTATGTTAAAGATAAAGACCAGAAAGATAAAATAATGGATCTAATACAACAGCGAAAAATAACAATACGCGATATACGTAGACAAAAGAAAGAAGGTTCTTTAGAATCGGACCTAGAATTTTCTGATTATGATACATTTCATAGCACAATGATTGAATTGGATGAGAGAACCAATAAGGCATTTGACAAAGCAATAATTACTTTAAGAATTGCCCAAAATAAACTAGCATCAATCATTGAAGATATTGAAGACAATTGGTTGATATATGAAATATTGATGCAGCACAAAAATCAATTAAATACACAGATAGATACTCTTATCAAAGAGAAAAAGAAAATCTAATCTTATTTTTTCGACGTCG
>CAZHFI010000203.1:0-1901 GCA_964531845.1 uncultured Nitrososphaeraceae archaeon | reverse complement strand
TTATTTTTTATTAATTAATACTATATCATTGTTAAACAAAATTAATATACATCGATATCATCTATATTCTGATAGATAATGTACAAGGTTACAATATTGACATACATAATAATTTCTTCAGCTTTTGTATTATTTACATCATCAACAAGTAACAGCAGTGCTGAGCCTTTTGTCAGTATTAATTCAGATTCAATTTGCACAACTGAAAAAGATTTTAATACGTTGTTTACAGCAAATGGATTTCAACCAAACAGTAACGTACATTGGGACCTAGTTAATAAAAAAGACAATTCAAAGGATTTGTCTGGTTATTTCAAAACAAATGACACCGGGGGATTCAGTGAATTGACTTTTATCGATGATGTCCAAGCAGGAGAATATGTATTACATTTCTTTGATGATGCGGATTTTAATGGAGAGATAGATACTGGAAAATATGAATCCTTTGTTGATTTTCCAGTACCATGTCTAAATGTACAAGCAACTTCGATGGATAAACTCATAGAAAATCCAAATTAAAATTCAATACAAGATGCTAATTGTAGCATCTGCGTATTCCGATCCATAATAAAGAAATTAGTTTAATGGGTTTTTTAGACTCTGTCAGTTTAAAATAATATTCTCACCTCCTAATTTCAGATTGAATTTAATATTTTTGAGATTGTTGTACATCAGTACTTAAGATGATATCCAATTATGGGTGTATTTCAGATCACAATTTCTTCTTCCAGTACATGGATAGTAATCATCAAAACTTTCTATTCTATCCTGTCCTTGAATCTTTACCAAAAATTTACTTGTTCAATTTCTTAAATTTTCATACGGTGAATGCAGATAGAGTTTTAATCCGAGTACATTGCAAGCTTCTGGATACCGTCCCACCTACATCATCAATATACTAGACGATGGCCATATTTACCATAGATATCTATGAAATAAATTTTCTTTCAACTAGTATATTTCTAAGCTAACCTATCCATTACATGCACTGCAATTGGACAATACACCTTTAAGATACTCCATACAGAAGCATCTATTGTTTTCTAACAGCTAATGATAATAGTTAATAGAATCTACTGATAGGAATAAATGAAGAATAATTAGTAAAATATCTATAGTGATAAGCAGATTTTGTTTTTAAAGTTAAACTTTAATATTTTTTATAACATCTTGGAAAAAATTACTGTAAATTAGCATTTTTCTTTGGATTTTCTAAAATTTCCTAAAAAATACACTATCTGGTGAGGAAACATGTAAATGTTTAATGGGATTTTTCTGGATTTTTACTGACTGTATAGCTTTTTTATCAAGGTACACCATCACGTATCTGAGAATGGAATTTAAACAAGTGCAATGCTTATGGCATAGAAATGGCTAAACGAAGAATTTGTTTATTATACATATTGATTTAAACCATCAATACTACAATTGAAAGATATTAAATTCTAATCGATAAAAAATTATCTATTAACCACTGATGACCACAAAAAATAAAAAACTTTCTTTTTTAGTTATGAAGTTATTTTTTTGTCTTTATCATGTATTGGTAATATCATAACATACTTTACTCCCTGGATCCTTTTGATATGTAAATTGACAACTTTTTTGATTTCATCCAAATCATTAGCATTTATCTTAATTACAATATCATATGGACCATAAACTACTTCGGATTTCATTATTTCATTGATATTTTTTAGTTTGTTAAATATATCATGTACACCATCGAGGTCACAGGAAAGTAGTACATACGCAGTAGACATTATACACTCGCTATTTAAAATAATATAATGAAATGGTATAAAAACTAAATCTATTATATTTTTAGATAATTTTTATCTTCGTGATTCTTTGCGCATCAATAATGCTCATCAATGATGATGAATTCTTATGGTATAAAA
>CAZHFI010000202.1:0-1936 GCA_964531845.1 uncultured Nitrososphaeraceae archaeon | reverse complement strand
TTTTTATTATTGAACACATAGTTACAGAAGCTCAGATATCACACTTTTCTAAATTATTTGATATCCATATGATGTGTGTTTTAACAGGGAAAGAAAGAACAATAGAAGAATTTTCATCACTGATGCTAGACTCAGGTTGGAAACATATTCATACCCATTATCCCAAATCCGGTACAATTGGTATAATTGAAGGCATAAAATCAAAAATATAAAACGGCGTAAACTAAACTGTTCAGATAGCTCCGTTATAATTTTCAAAATAATTTAACCAATTCCATTCAAATTAATATTTTAATTTAAAGATATACCATTGAAATAGATGAAAAAAAGTCTGTTATTCAAATGGGATTATCAAGGGAATTTTATTTGTATCGTTTTTTATTTGACTGGTAACATTTTTATCAGAATTGACAGATTTCTCCTTAGTTTTAGTTAAATTTTCTTTTTTATGAGTTTCATTTTTAACATCAATTTTCATCTTTTTGGGCTCGAATTTTTTGTCAATCCCTGAGGCAGACAATCCACTTAAAAGGTCAAAAGAATGCTGCGACACAACTTCTGTTCCTGAAGCATGTATTCCGTTTGCAAAAGCTTCTTTTACTTCTTGGTCCGATAGAGCAACTCCTTTCCACAGCCTGGCTTCATCAATATTTCCAGTAAATAAATTAGATACAGTTTGTGAATTAGCACCTATTCTCAGAGGCTGAATCCCTGTTGCATCAGGAACACTGGTTGTAGATTTTGTTGCCACAGACACTCCATCAATATAAAGCGTCAATTTATCACCCGGGTCATTAAATACTAACATTGCCTGATGCCAAATGTTATCATTGTAAGACAGCAAAGATATCAAATAAACATTCAGACCAGATGTTGTTTCAAAACCGCCGCTTATTTTTTCTGCAGAATTAATCCAAATTCCATAGTTTTGATTTTGTCCTGGACTTTCTGAACCTAGTCCTCCTTTTCCAATAATAAATCCATCTACATTATAATCAGTATTAGTCTTAAACCAAGTTTCCAAAGAAAATGAAGATGGTGTCTGTAATGATGATGAGCTTGGGGTTTGTATATAGTTAGTTCCGCCAAAACTTCCATATGGATTATATCTATAATTATTAGGATTATCGGTATTAAACGCTAGTCTTATTGTTTCACCTTGAGGATACACACCATTTGCAAATAAATCAGATATCTGTGACTCTGTAAGTGCCTTACCATTCCATAACCTTACTTCATCAACTTCCCCTACGAAATAGTTATAATTTTTATTGGAATTGGCACCGACGGTTAGCGGGTGTATTGCTTTTCCATCTGGCGAATATGTTGTTGTAGTACTGGCAACAACATTACCGTCGATATATAATTTCATTGAGTCAGCTGTATCATCAAAAACTCCTATGGCATAATGCCATTTGCCATCGTTATATGACAGCGGGGATACAACAGAAACGTCCACACCCAAAGGACTTTCAAATGCGAATTTGATTTTTTCATCTGAATTCATTAGCAATGCATAATTCTGATTATCTCCGGTGTTCTCAGATAAACCATATTCACCTTTACTTACAAGATACGAATCAATACCAAATTTTGCATTTGTCTTGAACCATGTTGCAACTGTAAATGATGATGTGGCCTGCAAGGATGGAGAATTTGGTATCTCTAATTTCCGCTTACCATCCAATAGGAAAGAGGGACCGTAATTGTACGATGAAGGTGAAGGAGATGGAGTAGTGGATTGACCTTTTGTTATTGCAAACGTATCCATCGGTGTTGAAAGTTCGTTACCATAAAAGGTTCCTCTAAGAGTTTGACCAAGTCCACTTTTTGTAATGTCTACCTGTAGATATCCAAATCTGCTATCCTGTTGATAAGCGACAAAAGGACTCTTGCCTTCTAATTTGTAAAAATTGATGCCACCGGTTCCAACAAC
>CAZHFI010000201.1:0-1953 GCA_964531845.1 uncultured Nitrososphaeraceae archaeon | reverse complement strand
GATAACAGACTATAGATAAACATCCTTAAAAGATTCAATTTAAGAGTTTTTTTTTTGTCTTGTTCAAAATAATTTGAGTTTTTTTTTTTGTCTTGTTCAAAATTAGATAGTATTATCATCCTACATTGTAATAAAGATAAAATTTCTAATCATGAGAAAATGGAATATCTTATCTGGATGGTTATATCCAATTATTAATGCAAATTCTAGCCATTTCCAGTAATAATCAACATCCGTAAAGCCAATATCAGATAACCATTTTAATTGAATATCAACCCTGGCAAGTCTTCTGTTATGTTCTTTATTTATAACTTTAGTGTCCATTTTTTTTCTAAAATATCTATTTAGACGTCTTGAATCAGAAAATACATGGTCTAGATTACAAAAAATGCCTTTTGGTCTAAGAAGAACAAATATTTCAGAGTATAGATTTTTTTTGCGTTGGTGAGTAAGATGATGAATTGCAAAACTTGAAACAATTGCATCAAATTTTCCAATACCAACAGGAAGTGGAAAACTCATATCATGTTTTATTAATTTTATTGAACTAGTATCCTGAAATTGTTTGTTTAATTCAACAAGCATGTGGGGTGAAAAATCAATTGCGATAAACTCTGCCTTTTGTGTTTTTTCTTTCAATAGATTAATTAATCTACCGTTTCCAGAGCCCAGATCAAGTATTCTTTCGGCTTTCTTGGAAATCAGGTCAGATAATATGGATTCACCATCCAACCTGTGAGGAATTGAATCCATCTTTAGCAGATACTCTGTTACTCTTTTTCTTGTTAACCATTTACTATGATCGTCTATTTTCAAGTTTCTCTAATTCAGTTAAACTAATTTACAAAATAAAAAAGTTTCATAATATAAAAATAAAAATAGGACATTACGATACAAGTGATATGATTATCGATCTTAGTCTATCTATAAATCCTGAGACCAAGATATTTCCCGGTTCGCCACATGTGGCATTTTTGAAATGGGCGAAATTAGATATAGATGGATACGATCTAGAAACCATGTTTTTAAGTACACATACTGGTACACATATAGATGCTCCGTCACATTTTATCAATGGTGGTGATTCAGTGGACAAAATAGATGAGAACAGATTCTATATGAAAAACACTTATCTACTCAATATACAAAAAAAATCAAATGAACTCATCACAGTTCAAGATATAGAAAATACACTGGTATCCATCAATGAAGGAGATACACTAATTTTTTCTACAGGATGGGAAAATCAGATCAACTCCAAATCTTATATGACGGCAAATCCTGGTTTATCCAAAGAAACTGCCATTTATTTATCAAATAAAAAAATTAATGCAGTTGGAATTGATGGTCCCAGTATAGATGCTGGAAATGATAGTAGATTTATCGCCCATGAAATTCTTTTAAAGAACAAAATAATAATAATAGAAAATCTCTGTAATTTAAACAAGATAAATAAACAGAACTTTATATTGATTGCATATCCGCTTAAGCTATCGAATGCCACTGGGTCGCCTGTAAGAGCAGTAGCAATAACCTGATTTATATAAAAATTTAATACCAATATTCCATAAAGATCGAGTTTCATTAATATCATCTACAAAAATTTTGGAATAAATACGAGAAATAGCAAAAAAAATAGATGACTTGAAAAGTTATTGGCTAGAGGCAAGGAAATTTCTCTTAAATATTGTCAAATTATAAGAAATCGATAAAAATTACCATTTTGATAGAATTATTGTTATGAGATTTCAGAAAAGATATGTAAATGTAAAGACATTAAAGAAAAATAATAAACTGGAATTTAATATTAAAAATAATGATGTAAAATGTGTATATATATGAAATTACCAAACACAAATAAGATACACAGATATAGACAATATATCAATTAAATTGCGTCTAGATAAACAAATATAGGAAATATAGGGAATTTACCTATATTTTCCTATGGAA
>CAZHFI010000200.1:0-1966 GCA_964531845.1 uncultured Nitrososphaeraceae archaeon | reverse complement strand
GCTTTAATAAACTGGTTAATATGTTATACTATTCAATATTATATACAATTTTTAGATAAATTATTGTTACCTATTATGAACGCCATAATATTGCTTTGTAATGCAATGTAATGCAATGTAATGCCATAGACACTGTTTCATCTCATTAATAGATTTATATAACTATTACTCTCCAACAATAACTGATACTTTTATACTAGATTCCATAACCGTAATGTGAAAATAACATGTTAGAAGATAACAAAATGACAAGAGAAGAAATTAAAACAAAGATTGAAGATTTTAAAGAAAGACATCCAAAATTTACATCAATTGTTCAAGAAATCCCTGACCTAGATGCAAAACAGACTTTGAAGGCTTACTTGACTGCTGGAACATTACAAAGAATGTTCAAAATCCATGCAAGAAATCTAGTTGAAGAAAGAGTTACAGGTAATAAAAATTCTCCATTAGAAGATTATATGACAGAAGAAGAAATCAAGGCAAAAGCAACAGAAATCAAGGCAAATCATCCAAAATTTGCTAACGTTGTTGAAGGAATTTCAAATCTAGATTTGAAAGAGACCATTAAAGGATATACGGCGGCAGAAGTTTTACAAAGATTATTAAGAGTTCACGCAAGAAATCTAGTTGAATAATATGATGTAATACTACCAATATTATTTTTATTTCCAGAGAATAATAATTGTTATATATAAGATATATCATGTAGGTGATTTTAATAGTGAAAAATAGCGTAAATTCTTTAGTACCTCATTCTTGATTATTTATTATATAGTTAATAGGATCATAATTATAGAATATTATATTGTGTATTTAGTTTCTACAAATAAGTACTAATCGTTTAAATTAATTGTTAGTTTTCTTTTTGAAATTTTCTCACATATTTTGAAATAGTTAATTGTACCAATAACTTTATACCTGATTTTCCTATTTAATATAATAATTAAGTGTTCATATTTGTTAAATTGGATTGTTAAAGGCAATTATAATTTCATTGTACTTTTTTTTACATTATTCATATTATTATTCATATACATACACAGTCACGGTTTCTTTACATCAGCACAAATTTTAAATGATCAAAGCAAAAATGAATCGACTAAGTTTATACCACAAATTTACCCCAGTCAATATGGAGGAGAAGTATATCGATTCAATAATTTACAACCCAATGATTTGATTCAAGTCAATGAGACGGACGACCCTTCGGTTTTTTCAAAACAAAATCCAGATAAAAGTTGGAGGGTGGATAGTGGTAAAACACGTATTGAGATTTTTACAAAGAATTCTAGTACGTTGTCTATAGAATTTTTAAAACAAAAAGCTACAAGTTGGAACTATAGTGAGTTAGAAAAGATAGGCTATTGGTTAAGTCCAAAAGATTGGCGAAATGTAGAAGTTACTCTAATATTTAAATTTGAAAATACATCCAATAATAACATTACCAAAAATAATGAACACGATGTTTCAATTGTAACCAGATCAATATTCCATGATTCAGAATCTGAATATAATAGGTTTTTTGGTGGTGATAGAAATAACACGACCATTCAAAATCCATACCAAAATATGTCATATTTTTGTGGTGGTTCCAGTTACCATAATAACATATCAAACAATGGTCATGTAAGAATGAAAAAAGAAGAATTTCATGTTCGATATGATACTGAAGATTATGTTAAAAATGTAAACCTAGGCAATTTAACCAATAAAATCATAGGTCTAAAAGCTATTGTATTTAATTCGGGCAATAATCAAAAAGTGAAACTTGAAACATGGGTGGATACTGAACATCAAGGAAAAGGCCCATATAAAAAAGTCGATGAAAAAATAGATACTGGAAATTGGGGAAAATTTATGAAAATATGCGGATCTAAAAATCAAGGTTCTATAATTTCTTGGGGATCCCCCAATATAGTTATAAAGACAAATAATGTAACATTTGATATATATGATATAGAAG
>CAZHFI010000199.1:0-1992 GCA_964531845.1 uncultured Nitrososphaeraceae archaeon | reverse complement strand
TACTGATGTTTAATATTCCAGTTTTATACAGGAAAATGCCTATAGCTATTCCTATCGAGATAGCAGTTACCATGTGTATTGCTATTCCAGCTATAATTACTGTTGATGGTGAATACACTCCAATAACATGTCCAAATACTATCCAAGATAAGTAATATGGAATTCCAATTATCATTTCATATATTGTTTTGGGAATAACAAAAACGATAGCGCCAACAATAGCTCCAATTACTACAAAAAATATTTCTCTTTTAAGAGAAAAATCTATTTTTATTTTGTTTTCCGCATTCTTTTTCTTCATTATTATAATTTCTCACATTTTAAAATTCTGTTATTAATTTCCATGAAATTTGGTTTTGATTTTGGTTTTATCTCCAAAGACAAAAATTCTAAAATACGAAACATAGCCATTGAAAAGAAAATAATAATAATATTCTGATATTTTTTTATTTTTATAATTGAATTTAGGGTGATTAAAGATTTTATCTTGAATAAGAAAAGCATATGTATGTAGATGTAATAATTGTTAAAGAAATAATTAAAGATTAATGAACGTCGTTTCGTTGTAATAATATAATATAAAATAATATGAAATAAAAGCAATGATAATCTATATTATTTGGAAATTTTATATTATGAAATGTCTATTATCTTTATTTCAATCAAGATATGACAGAAATATAATGAAAACAAAGATTGATAAAAATAATTGTTAATTTCTTTAATTATTATGAACTAGAATATTTTAGAAATAAAAAATTCTATAATTGATATATAATTTGTTGTTACATCACTTTTCGTTGAATGAATTACAAACCTTTACGAGTTTTGGATTCACTCTTCTTTTGATTTTGATAGGAAACAGTATATATGCTTCAAATCAAACATTTGGAGAACAAGAAAACGAAGCAAATGTCAAGACAGATATACAAGTACAGGAAAATGAATGTAATAAAGATACACAATGTAAACATGAACAAGAGACAAATAATAGCATAAATGTAGTAACTATGAATAAACAAACAAAAAAATTCATACAACTCTTAACCTGTCAAGAATGCTTTAATAGTATTTTAAGTACGGAACAAATAAACACTTTTCTAGATGCATTTGGATGGGCCACTGAGGAAGGATCCTTTACCTCAATCAATCAAGTTTCTAATTTTATGCATGCATTTCAAGGACACCAAATACTAAACGAAGATTTGAAAGATGCATTAATTACTGATCTTAATACAGAAAAGATATCTAAAGACCAGTTTCAAAAACTAATAATGTGTCTTCAAGAAGCTGGACTTGATGTGGAAGAATCTATATCAGGATGAATTTCTATTTTTGACTCTTGATTATGTAAATATCTAAACAAATAAGAGATTTGTCCAATATTAAAATAAATGGATGCATCAAGCATAATTTAAAAAAGCATATGATGTAAAACATCTAATGATGGGCTCTTAATTTTAATTATATTCTAACCTCCCAATTTGATTTTGAATATATTATTTTTGATAGTTTTGTACATTGATACAAAAAATACATTACTACAATTATAATGATATGGATGTTCTATTTCTTTCAAATATGATAACCATAGATTAGAAATAGAACTTAACAGCTAGAGACTATTAGCTTAATTAACACAGTTAAGGAAATAATTAAGAAAGAAAAACTAACTAAAAGTAATTAATTGTCTTTTTATAAATAAATTGTCACAACCAGGAGAAGGAAGAATATTTTATTTGATAATTATTATCAAATTAAGAATCCTTAAGTGTCTCTTGTAACTTTATAATAATGTATATAGATAGATGAGTACCAATTCTGAGGCAGTCAAAATATTCAGGGAAATAGCTTTTCTCCTACAGGTATTGGAAGATGATAAAGAAGAACCTAACCTAGTTTTTAAAATTAGATCGTATAACAGGGCTGCTGATGAAATACAAAATTTATCTTTTGATATTTCAGAAGTATACAAAAAAGAACAACTAAAGG
>CAZHFI010000198.1:0-1993 GCA_964531845.1 uncultured Nitrososphaeraceae archaeon | reverse complement strand
AGTAGTTGATAATATTCGATGTCTGATCCGGATATAATACGATTATTATGGTTTCTTTTTGCCGGAACCAGAGGCGGTGATAATCGTATTAAAATCCTTGACCTATTACTAAAAAATCCATTAAATATTAATAAAATCTCTGAAGAATTACAATTAGATTATAAAACAATTCAACATCATATACGTATTTTGGAGAAGAGTAATTTAATAACTAAAATGGGCAATAAGTATGGAATTTTGTATTTTATTTCTAATTATTTGGAAAAAAATATTGAATCCTATTATAATATAAAGAAAAAGATATCATCTCCATGATTTACCTGCTCAGGAGAATCTTAAATTGGTTCCATCCTGTCCAAACTTTAGAATTAACTATATCAAAAGATCTATCTCAAATGAATATTTATCTATTATAATGTGCTTAGCAGACACCAAATTATATTATATTATATTATATTAAATCCTTCCACCTTTTCTCAATCCTAATTATATATCCTTAATTTAGTCCTTGAAATATATTTTTCAAAATATAACAAAATGGTAAAATCAGTAAAATTAATTTGGAGGATTCTGAATGTAATTTGGGAATATCATTTTTTATTACAAGACACAATTTGACCATGCTAGAAATAAAAAAATCTGGCTTATTTGCAGCAAGAATTGACATGACTTTTACTTTCTGTTAAGCAGGTATTTACAAAATAAACAATTCTGAAAGCAGTAGTTTGGGACAATATTTAATAAATTCCATTGGTTTTGATCCAACAACGGTTATCCAACTAGTATCAGGTATGGGAACACCCGAATTACTTTTTGGAATTTTTATAGGAATAGATTGTTTACACGATCATCATCAATTTTTATGATTATAATTCTAGTGTTCTCAAGCCATATTTGGTTTTATTTATACACAGGGTCCAGCGATATGGAAAGATCCAGCACTATTAGGACTCGCAATTTTATTATTATTGTCTGGTGCAGGAAAATATAGTATAGACCATTTTATTTAAGAGAAAGAGAATCTATCAAAATAAAAATAAGATACTTAATTTTTTATTAAATGGATAGTTCATCCTACCTCTTTGAATTTCAGTCAATATTTAAGATTATTATAATTAACAAAACTAGTTCCGGAGAATAAAAGAAGAAATGAATTCATATTTGTTTGGTCACATTGAGGAAATTGGTTCAATATTTTTAAATAATATTATTAATAAAAGATTCCTAAACATAGAGACGTTTTACTTATCAAGTTATATTTTAATTTACAAACTGGTGGCATATTCTGTTTATGTTTGTTCTTGTCTAGTGGAGATTTTATTTTCGAGATATTCTTTGCATCAAGTTTAGTATTAGAATTAGAAGAAGAGCGGGTATCATTTTCTAAATGATTCAATATTCTGTCTATCTCTTCATACTTCATCCCTATTTCTCCTTCTGCAGTTTGACCTTTCCATAACCTAGCACTACTTTTCTTGTTTATTATTTTATCAGCAAGACCTAGATACTTAGCAAGAGACCTTACCTCAGTTTTATAAAGATCAGCAATGGGAAAGAGGTCTGCTCCTCCATCTCCGTATTTGGTAAAATATCCCAACATCATTTCACTTTTATCGCCTGTTCCCAGAACCAGTCTGTTCATTGCTGTTGCATAATAATATAATAACGACATTCTCAATCTGACCAGGAGATTAGCTCTAGCCATTTTATTTCTAGGAAGACCATCAACTAATTGTTCCTTAATTTTGTTTAATTCAATCACTTTGTACTTTATTTTCAAAGATTTTGCCAATTCTATGGCATCTTTAGTATCACTTTTTGGAGTTACAGCGGAATCTGGAAGTAACAATCCAAATACTGACTGGTTTCCTAATGCTTCTACTGCTAGAACTGTAGTTAATGATGAATCTATTCCTCCACTCATACCAATTATCACTCCATTAGAGTCACGCTTTTCAATTTCCTTTTTTATAAAATTTTTTATAGTATTACA
>CAZHFI010000197.1:0-2000 GCA_964531845.1 uncultured Nitrososphaeraceae archaeon | reverse complement strand
TAAATGGGATAATTTTGATTTCAGCAGCTTTTGTGCATTTTCAAAAAGATGAAATAGAAATCTGTCTATCAATTTTAAATCGGGCATACAACAAATTGAAAGATTTCAAAGGCTTCTATTACGGAATCAATTTAGATCAGATTAATGAAATCATTTATAAGATTCTATTAAAAAAAGAGATCGTTCATTTTGAAATCTAGACTTATCAATTCATTGTTCCTGTTTCTTTTGTCTGATATGTGGTCATTATGATGAATTCTGTTGGAAACTATTATTTTAAACTAAATGTACTTATTTGGTGTTTTAATATTTATTGATTAGATTTTTGTTGGAGAATATTATATATACTAAATCTATTGGATATCAAAAGTATTTAGATTGAAATTGTGTATGTTTGACCTATGATTAAAAAATTATTATAACATCAATTCATTAGTTAATTCACTAATTTTCTGCATATTAATTATGTTACTTTTTTTAGGTACTCATTTTTCATTTCTTCTACCCATTTATTTTTCATTTTGTAAAGTTTTTTTTGTTTTCTAGGTTTACATTCTGCTAGTATGTATGCAAATAATAATGGTAAATAAACAGATGCATCTCCATAAACTATTACATTGCCACTATGAGAAGTTTTTATCTTTCCCCAACTTTTTCCTTCTTGTAATGTTGCTCCGGAAAGCCCGCCTGTATCTGGCCTAGCGTCTGTAATCTGAACAATGTAGTCATGCCCTCCTTCTTTGATTTTTAATATCTGATAAAGTATGGGACCAGTTTGCTGGAAAAAATTTTTGGGAACTCCACCACCTACTTCTAATCCACAAGATAATTTACTTTTCCACAATAAGGCTGCAGACTCGGCCACATCCATAATTACATTAGGAAAATAATTTTTTTTTTGTTCTTTATTTTTTAACAATAGAGGTACTATATTCATTCCTATGGATGAGTCACTAATAGCCGGTATGTAAATTGGAATATTGTTTTTGAATGCTGATACCATAAATGACTTTTCTGGATGACGTGCTTTTTCTGAGGCAGCCTTCCCTAAGTAAAATGACAAATCAGATGTAGAAAACCCAAGAGAATGATCCCATTCCATTTTCTTCAAATTATTTTGAACTATTGTATCCTGCCTTTGAAGAGTTTCTATCTCTTTAATATAAACATCATATATCCTGACTATTTGTTTAGAGTATAATATATCATCATCAACATCAAAGTGTCCCTGTCTTACCGGAAGGCCGTATGCAAAATGTAAATCATGATATGCATTTGCTCCAGTACTAACAATCCAATCAATATAGCCTTTTTCCATCATTAATGAAATTATCTTACCAAGTCCAATTGGTGACATTGCCCCAGCCAAGGTTAAACAAATCGTTGCATCTCGCTCTACCGCATTTTTTAGAATTTCAGCAGCTTCGTAAAGCCTCCTAGCATTATAACCGGTAGAACCAAAGAATTGTATTAATTCCCCAATTGTAACATTATCTGAAATAATTTTTGGATCAATTATATCGCCAATAAATGAATGACGTTTGTCCAAGATACCATTTTATTATATCTAGCGGCTTGTTTATAAACTAGACAAAATATATTTTCATCCATTAAAATTTATTACATATACATTTTAACATTTATCATTTGAAAGATACTAATTCAAAAAGATTTACCAAAAAAAAATCACAAAAAAGAATACTTTCCCATCCTGTTAAGGATATAGAAATTGATACAGAGAAAACCAAGGAATTAATCGAAATGATGGAAAATTCTGGAGGTTTTGAAAGTAAAAATTTTGCAACCGGGGTCAAGATCTTAAACGAGATGAAATCGGATGTAAAATGTACTCGTATCTTGTCTATTGTAGGGGCACTTTTGTCAACAGGCGTAAGGGGAATTATTAAAGATATGATAAAAGAAAAGATGTTTGATTGTATTATTACTACATGTGGAGCATTGGATCATGATATTGCTAGAGTATTTGAAAAATATTATTC
>CAZHFI010000196.1:0-2007 GCA_964531845.1 uncultured Nitrososphaeraceae archaeon | reverse complement strand
GAAATAAGAATGCATCATGCAACAAACCATGATACTGCATTTAAATGGTTCAGGATCTATGAAATAGAAAATCCAAACACTGACGACCCTCCTAAATTCTAATTTTTTTCTTGATGTTTGTAAAGAATATTTGTCTTATTAAATAGACTACTTATAGAAACTAAACAAATAGTGGAAGGTAAGGAAAATTTAAAAATTGACAATTAATTTATATAATTTTAAAGAAACAAAATCAAGTTTGATATGTCAAAATTATATATTTGCCAATTTTTAAAAATTGTAGAATATTATTATGAGTCTACACAGAAAAAAACAATCACATTTCTCTATATCACTAGTATATTACAATCATTTTTATCAAAAGACTGTAGGTAAAAAGTTATAACATCTTTATAATTACTTGTTAAATCTTACTACCTTAAATTGTCATTATATCCATCATAAATATCATACTATTATATATCTCAGAAATGGACAGATTTGACCGGCATTATTGTGAAAGAATAATTATATTATTCATATTCTTCAGTACAAGACATATATTGGTATGCACAGATTAAACTGATTGGAGAATAATACTTTTATTTCTATCTAATAACTACAATTATTAAACACAAATACATTATTATCTTTGAGCAGATACATTTATACAAATTATCTGTCCTATGAGGATAAGACACGATGACACACTCAGGAATAACAAAGTTGTTATTTGAAACCCGTTATAACAAAAATTTCAGAAATAAAATAACTATCTGCAATGGATTCAGATAAGAATAAACAACAGGTAACAACACTGTGTAATAATATGGAAAAATCTACCTTATACATCTATATTGACAAGAAACTGCTGATTATGCGTGGAAAACTTGTAGTAGATATAGAAAGAAGATGAATTATGGATATTACATATTGTTATATCATCGGAGAAAAAAAGAAAGAATAATCATCCATCTTACTGGCTAGAGACTATATAAAATCTTTAATAAGAAGGCAGAATAAATTTGAGTTTTGGATTTAGAGCATATCCTTTTCATAAATGGTAATTTTTAGTCATGGGACGGTTACTACAAAACATATTTTAAAGAACAATTGATATAGTATGATACGTTAATAATGATATGAAAATAATTATTAAATTTTTTGGAGGTGTATAGTTATATTAGATAACACTAAATATGAAGAAAGCAACCAAATTAATCATACATGTAAAAATTGCAATCATCAGATATCTTTTCACACTCCAAATTGTAATATCTCAGATGATGACCAGAAATGTGAATGTAGTAATCCGGAATTTTATAATTCCATAATATCTGGAAAATACATCGGATGGACGGAGATTCATTGCAATAAATGTGGCAAATTGGTATGCTATATAGATAGTTCAAGCGAGAACATTTACGATTTTCAAATTCTATGCAAAAAATGCATTATAGAAAAACATACAACGGCTAATACTGGAATCTAAAAATCATGCTAGAACAATCAGTTATGCAATAAACTCATATCTGTTTATGAAAGTTATATCTTAAAAAAATAACAAAATGGAAGATTTTCCATCATTTACAATCTTAAGACATTGTCATCAATGTTGTATATGCTTTTTTAAAATTACTAACCAATTATGCCTTTAGTAAAAATGATATAGTCAGTACAATGGAACCAGCTAAAACAGTAACTATTGTAAACGGAAAACCAATTTTAAACCATCTGTAAAAACTGATTTTGTATCCATATTTTATAGCCATTCCTGCTGCCACAACCCCTGCGCTTGATCCAATTAATGTGGCGTTTCCTCCTAAATCTGCACCAAAGGCCAGTGCCCACCATAGAGGACTAAATTCCATGTCTGAAATGTGTTCATTAAAATTTTGATTGTTGTTAATTGTGTCGATTATAGGTATCATTGTTGCAGTAAAAGGAATATTATCTATAAAACCACTTGATAGAGAAGATAACCAAATAATTAAATAAAATGTGATAAATGGACTTCCATTTGTCGTA
>CAZHFI010000195.1:0-2042 GCA_964531845.1 uncultured Nitrososphaeraceae archaeon | reverse complement strand
TCAGAGATGGCAGGAGAAGTTACGTATATGTCTACATGTCTGGAACTTGGTACAGCGTTTTGGCTCCGACCAAGTATACAAACGAAAGAGAATATCTGAATTTATTATTGATGAAACAGTAATTCAAATGGGCTGGAAACATTAACGTTATTTTTTATGGATTGCCATCTACGGAACCATTACATCATTCTATCTTAATCTTTTAGCTAAAAATCTGAACACAGAAATATGGTTGTTGCTAGTAAATTCATTGAATCTTTGATTAGCAAGTATGGAAAACATCTTATTTACTCTAATGAAAGTACTTGGCATCCAGATGCGTGTAGTGTACTTGGACCAAAACACTATCTGAATTCACCATACGAAAATTTTTGATAAGAAATCGAGAGTCAATTTTGATAAAGGTTCAAAGACAGGATAGATGGTTTTGAGGATTATTATCCCTATACGGGAAAACAAAATTGTGCTCTAGGTCACATCAACAAATGGATATCGTTATTTGTCTTGATGTACAATGATTTATGAAATCATAAATTTAAAATAGAATTAGGAGGTGAAGTTATCTTAAGTTAACAGAGCCAAATTTTACATAAAAATTTACCTTAGATGACACCTTAAGTATCATTTCTATTTATATATGCAAGAATAGACTCATAGAGTCGTATGGATATATGTTGTTATATGACCTGTGAATGAGGATGAATACAAATTTGTTTCTATAATCTGTAAATTATGTTTATGCTATCGTTTAGCTTCCAGATAAACTTTGGAATTGTGTGATATCTGTATATATTAAAGAAATGAACTTGATTATCTCAACGAATGGAAAATATAGAATAAAATATTGATGAACATACGTGGTATACATTTTGAAAATCAAATATTTGATATAGTAGGTGTAGAAAGTTTGTCATGCAGTGCATACAAACTGTTTAACTAGATAGTTGAAGGAGTAGAGGTGTAATATGCAATGAGTAAAAAACTACAGTTACACGCAGCACATCATGAAAAAATGCTGTATGCTTTATCCATCTTAATTCTTATTTTATCTATAGTTTATTTTGTAGTAGCTTGGCAGGCTATGGAAGAATTGACAGGTGCTCAATCTTCAGAAGAGAAATTAGGAAGCACTATGGAAGTTACTCTTTTTTCCATAGTGGGTGCAGGTTATCTTGGAATTGGAGTTTGGGCCATAAAGAAAAGACTTGAAACATCCTTACCATATGTCATAGTAGCAGTAGGGTCGATAATCATGATTGGAATTTACATGATAGCAATTACTAGTGGCGTTCCAATATTAGGGATCGAATCTGAAACAGATCCACTTGCAACAATTGCTAAAATACTTCAGGGAGCAATAATAGGAATAGCTGTATTTATCATACCTTACACACCACTATTTCAAAAAAAATGGAAGGTGTAGATGAGACTAATTTTTAATTATTCTAATTTGAGATACCTGTGTTAGCAGCAGGAAATTCAAATGGAGACCATCAGATGCTACAATATGTAAGTGAAAATAACCCTAATGGAAAATCATTGGAATTATTAATTCATCTTGATGATCCAAAACATGAATTTTCCTATAATAAAGGTGCAGATAAGATATGGGAAGAGGCCAAAAATCAGAATTGGAATATATTAAGTATGAAAAATGATTTTATACGTATATTTCCTTTTAAAGACACAATAAAGTAATTATTTTTTCATTCTTTAATCAGATAGATGTAAAATTTTTCACTATATGATTTATTCTACTAATATTGCCATAGAAATAAGAAATCAATATCATATCATAGTGAAATAATTAACTTGATAGTTGAAACTACTTATCTTTTAATTTGGTATCATATTTTGTCCTTGATTATATTATCTATGATTTATATCTATACCTATAACTATCACATGGAACCATGTTTTGTTTGAACACAAATTATGGTTTAGAAAAAATTGTATTCAAACAATCTAAAATATTCAATTATAGTTGTATCATTTTTTTAGTTGTCAAAATCCTATATAGTAAATGTTTTTTTTCTATGACA
>CAZHFI010000194.1:0-2098 GCA_964531845.1 uncultured Nitrososphaeraceae archaeon | reverse complement strand
ATAATGGTACAAAATTAAGTCTAGAAATTCTTATCATTTTGCCCATTATTGGAGGAAGCATTAAAGGAAGATAAAGAAGAATCGTTACTCCTATGAAACCGATTGTAATAAAATGAATGCTGCTGTCGTAAAAAAGAAAAACTAACTTTGAATTAACAAATACATGGTAACAAATAGTCATAACCAATCCTGATAATAAATATAAAAAAGATATTCTGGTATGCAGTTGAATATAACGATACCTTACCCTGTTTTCATTTTTTGTGTACTGGATTATTTTACCAAAATCAAAGCCACCAAAGATAAAATTGGATAAAATAAATGTAATTGTAGAAAAAAGAAAAGTTAATTGAAATAGGTATAATAAATAACTCTGGTTTATTCCTGATAGATATAGAAAACCTGATGTAGCACATATCACTAACATCAATATAGATATGATTGCAGGTATTTTTTGGGGTCTGATATATCCCAGAAATGACGGCATTGTTTTGTATTCTATTCCAAATATCATAACTATAGGAAATAAAAACCAGATTTGAAAGTATGTTATCGAATATGATTCCTTATTTAAAGATAAAAAATCTATTATATTTTGCACAACAAGTATTGACACAGAAATCAAAATAAAATAATCAGATAATACAAGTAATTTGGGCTTAATTTTTAACATTACAATAATTCTGATTACAAAAATTAATACACCAATAAGTTTTGGAATTAAGATAACACTGAAATTCAGTTGTATACCAAATACTCTAATGGAAATATTTGTAAAAAAATTTGGAAGAAATATAGATAATAAAATCGACGATGTTATCAATCCGAGGATTATGTATCCAATTCTTAAAGATGGATTAGATATGTTTCTAAACCGCGGAATTATCATAAATCCAACTCCTATAATGATGAGAGTTAGAAATCCGTCGATGATTAGTAACCTGTGAAATGAAAAAATTTTAGAATCATTATTAAGAATATGAAAACCATAATTATTCATCATCCATAATGAACCTATGACAGAACCTAGCAAAAGAAAGAATATGGAAAATACTATGAATGGCTTGCTAGTATAACTGATATTTATCATGTTTTTTATTTTTTATATATATACTACATTTTTCTTTTGTATATCCAAGAATAACAATATTTTTTTCCTGGTTTAGGTTCCAACTATAGCATCCGCTTCTATTTCCACAAGCATTTCAGATCTTATAAGACGCTTAATTTCCAATATTGTAGTAGCCGGACGAATATTTCCAAAAAATTCTGAATGCGCCTGGGAAACCTTTTTCCAATCCTTCATACTTACCAAATATATTCTCGTTCTGACGACATTCTCTAGACTAGCATCAATTCTTTCCAAACTCTTTTTTATATTCAGGATTATTTGTTTTGTCTGGTCATATGGGTTATTGATTCCAACTATATTTCCTGTGTTATCTATTGCAGAGGTTCCTGATATAAAAACATGTGGACCGACTTTGACAAGTCTAGAAAATCCTATCAATTCCTCACGACTGGAATCATTTGAAATGTTTTGTCTTTGCATTGAAGGATAAAATAACAAAAAGAAATCTTATTAATTGTTTAGATAGAGGGGATAAATCAAGATCTTATTTTTTATATTTGAAGGTTTATTGAAATTTATAAATGATCTTAATTATGAAAATTCAAAAAAACCATAAAAAAAATATTGGTTTTATGAAAGATATTGGAGAACTTAATAATGAAATGTTGTATCTCCGATAGTTTTTTTCCAGTCTGATCTGATGCCAGGTCTTCCTTTTAGTTTTTCCAGGTAATTAAACGCAGACAATCCTGCTGCAGCCCCATCACCGCATGCCGCTACGATCTGCTTATATGGAATATTTGTTGCATCTCCTGCAGCAAAAATCGCAGGATGAGATGTTTTTCCACCCTCCATTACCTCGATTTCACCCTTTGGGTTGATTTTTACTAGATGTTTTACAAACTCGAGATTTATTTTTGACCCCATCTCTATAAATAAACCATCAACGTTGACCGTTTTTTCTTGACCTGAATTATCCACCAATGTAATTTGTTGTAAGGAATTTGTTCCAGAGATTGATTTTAC
>CAZHFI010000193.1:0-2107 GCA_964531845.1 uncultured Nitrososphaeraceae archaeon | reverse complement strand
TTATGATATGCTTTTTTTAACCAAATTGGTGTAATTATTGTTGTCAAAGCAACCATTATGATTATCGATGTATAAACATCACCAGATAAAACTCCAGAAGAGACACCAATACCAGCTACAATTAAACCTACTTCACCTCTTGAAATCATTCCTATACCAACTCGCATAGATTTTGTTTTGTCTTTGAGAAATATTGTTGATGGCAGCCCACACCCAAATAATTTTGTTACTACTGCGATAGTAACCATTAATACAGAAATGATTAAAACTTCCAAGTTGACCCCTCTAAGGTCTACCTGAGCACCAATTATTGCAAAAAATAATGGTGCAAAAATTATTTGTAATTTTTTGGCATATTCTTCTACCTGTTTGATTAATTTAGTACTTGCCACTGCCATCCCTATTGCAAATGCTCCGACAATCGGAGAAAGCCCCAGCCATGCAGCAATTCCGGAGCTTCCAAAGAATATGGCTGTTGTAATTGCTTCTATGCTACCTTGGGATTTCCAGATTTGTTCTCTGTGCAGAATCCTTGGAACAATTAACACAGATCCGATTATTAATGCACCAAATAATCCCAATATTTTTAGAATTAGAAAGATTATATCAAATATTTCTGGATTGGTACTTCCTGTTTGAACCATTGTGATTACTACCGATAATACTGCGATTGCCAGTATATCGTCAATTATAGCAGCTCCAAGAATTATTCTGGCTTCTTTTGATTGGATTTTACCAAGTTCTGATAGTACTTGGATAGAAATAGCAATACTGGTTGCTGTCATGGCAGTTGCAATCAACAGAGTCTCAAAAGCATCCATTCCATACAGAGAAAAAACTATGTATGCAACAAAAAAAGGAACTATTACACCTGAAGCACCAACTATAATTGAACTAGGTCCACCTCTAAGAAATTCCCTTGGTGTTATCTCAAGACCCGCGATAAATAGAATTACAATTGCAGAAATTTCTCCTATATGTTTTATCGTCGAGTCTAAAATTACAAGAGGTTCTCCATTAAACAATGGCAAACCACCGATAGCATATGGTCCAATAATTATACCAGCTATAAGTTCACCTAATACTGTAGGAAGTTTTATCCTATGAAATACTTCAGCAAATATTTTTGAAAAAAATAATAATAGTGATAATGAAATAATAATATGAATAAATATGGAAGATTCATTATCCACTATCATCTGACAATCTTTGTGTAATGTTTATTATAACTATTTATTATTTTGGAAATTAAATAATGTGTAGTAGTTTTTTTAGAAAAGACTTTTTGGATCTTCTTCTTTATCATAATAATATCCGATAATTGAATCTGCAGTTTTTCCTAGATCTACTTCTTTATTAATTAAAACAACAATCATCCCATCTTGTTCATAAATAATCATGATTCTGATTGCAGAAAATTCTATTATTTGCCATTTTAACTTACCAAGGTAATGGTCATGTATATTTTTTTGATTATAATTGTTTTTCAAAATATCTCCTATTTTATTAATGATATTCATGTCTATTTTAGTTTCATTCTCAGCTATTGTTATATTGTCAATTACCCATGAAAAATCTACTGTAAAAACTGCAAGAATATCGTCTTCAACTTCAACTAAATGCTTTATTCTTTCATAATTAAAACCAATATTCATAGACATAAAAAAACTTCATACTATTTAAAATAATCTAAACACTTATCAACAGTATTAAACATCATCAAAAAAATAAGCATCAATCATTAATATCCCGAGACATATTTTCAGCTTGGATTAAAATATTTCAAACATAGGATTTCATTAGACATGATTTTTAATAGATTTAATATTATGAATAAATTCTATATTTTATTTTATTTTAATTAAGGTTTATTAACTTTAATAGGTAATCATAAATATGAAAAATGTTTATAAAAACTCAAAGTCCACACTTTTTTTTGCATTTATTGCAATATCTTTTTTTTTGAGTTTTAGTACTTTATATGATATTTATGCCTTAAATGGAACCGATTATACTCTTAATCATATAAAAGGCGGAGTCTATGTGGTATCCGCAAATGGTTACAATAGTATGTTTTTGACTACTGGTGAAGGAGTTTTGGTCGTAG
>CAZHFI010000192.1:0-2118 GCA_964531845.1 uncultured Nitrososphaeraceae archaeon | reverse complement strand
CTAATTTAAGGTAAAATATGAACAGAATAACATTTGCAATTTATTTAAAAAAATAAAATTTTTGTATTAAAATCTCTAATTCAATAGAAATAATAATGGAAAACAAATTCTTTATTTAGTTAATGAATAAAATATACCAGAATTAGAAAATTCTTTGATGAATACCATGCGCTTCATATTTTTAAAACCAGAATTTTACAATGTATCGATAACGATATTATATACATATATAAAGTTTAGAAAGATACAGAATTTTTTGATATCACGTAGTTTGAAGTTGTTTTAAAGATTAAAAAACTATAATAAAAAAACTATAAATCCTAGACAAAATCAATCCCATTATATTAAGCAAGATTATATCATTTTTATCTCGTTACCTAGTATTACATACATATTTGTATGCAAAATCTCAAATTTAAAATCACATACACATAACAATATTATACAATAAACCATATTTATAATCAAGTCAAAATCTCTAAGTAATACATTTTTTCAGTTTATATAATATAATATAGATTATCCAATTTTACTGTAGGCTATCAATTGCTCAGAAGTACTATGATAATTCAGAACAATTATGCATCTTAGAACATACTGCCATTTTCTAGATATTTTCAAATAAGATCTTAAAATAATATATATCACTCATTTTTAATTTTATTATATTTAATGCCAGAAGATAGATTTACCGACGGAAATTTAATTGCTCTTTATGCTATACATCATGATAATCAAAATCATTTGCCAGAGCATATAATGGAGAGAATCAAAGTTTTTTTACAGATCTTTGATATTGTTATCAAATCAAAACCAGATGGTAATAGAACTATGATATTAGTTGTATCTACCCCTGAGCATTCTTCTTCAATTAAAAATGAACTGATAAAAAACGGAATAGATGAAAAAATACTCTATATGGATTCAGAATCAAAAACTGTATCACAAACAATTAATTTGATTCATGATTTGATAAAGACCAGAGTTAACCCACCGTTTATTTACTTTGTAGGTCCTGTATGGTTAAAAGAAGTTCATGATTCAGTTGTACTCTCTAAATTGAAAGGTTATAAAATAAAATTTGAAGGAGCATTGGACCATCGTTCTGTAGAAGAAGTGGAGAAAGAAAAAATAATGGATAGTCATAAAAAAGGTAAAGAATATTACAAAAATGCCTTAAAAAATAAGGCGTTAGATATGCTATTAAATTATGTGTTCCCAGAAAATAAATGATTTTGCTTTTTAAAATTATTTAAATAAACCAGAAAATATACTTCCAATCTTTTTTACTACATCTGTGTCGTCATTTTTAATACTTGTTTGATTATTTTCTTGTAAGTTTTGTGAAAGAGATTGTGAACGATATACTATTGATACTTCTTGAGCATTTAAGGCTCTGTCCCATATCATTATATTTCCTATGTTACCAGTAAAATTATTATTTACTTTACCATTCAATGTCAATGAGTTTGCACCAATTCTAAGTGGTTGTTCTCCTGTTACATCCGGATTTATATCATAGGAAGTAGAATTATTTATTATTTCCTTACCATCTATGTATAAACTAATATGTTTTGAATCATATGTAATTAATACATTATGCCATTTTCCATCATTATACTTTTTTTTTGATGTTATATAATAATCATTTCCATCTTTAGTTTCAAATCCTCCTTGTATTTTTTCATCTTGTGTTAACCAAATTCCATAATTCATGTTATATCCAGGTCTTTCAGAATTCATGCCTCCCTTATTTATTAAAAATCCATACGATCGTTTATGAACATCCATGATTGAGTTAAACCATATGGATACACTAAAAGATGATAAATTCAAACTTTTTTTATCATCTTTTATGTCGGTATAATTTGTACCTGATAAATTATATATTTTATAATCTAAGTAAACCGTCATATTTTTTAACAAATCAAAATCATCCTCTGCGAAAATATTTGAATTCAGATGATGATTATCTACTATTAGTATCAATACAGTGAATGACGTAATTAATAACAAGAATTTGTTAAAATTATACATATATTATTCTTATTTTAATTTGATTATAAATTGTACTATCCCACCACATGTGTTACACCTCTTCTATCATATACCTGTCTT
>CAZHFI010000191.1:0-2139 GCA_964531845.1 uncultured Nitrososphaeraceae archaeon | reverse complement strand
GGATAAAACGTATCTGTTTTGTAGTTATATATCAAGTACTGATTTGTATTTTCCATATTTTTTTCGCTGTCAAGTCCTGATTTTTCCATTTCAGATATTGTGCCTTCATATCCACGTGTGAATTCAAATACGGCTCCTAGTAATTGTCTTGAGAAACCTTTTTCATGTATTGTATCTCCTACTGCATTTATTCCTGCTACGAGGTCCTCAATACTATTTCCTTTTAAAATAAACCAAAGATAGTGATATTCATCAAGTAAAGTTTCAAAGGAAAAAGAAACCTGTTCTTTTTTTTGTTCATTTGAGGCTATTGCTAAAAAATCTTGAACTTCTTTTTTCATCTTTTCAAATGCTTCGAGATTTACATCCTTTACACAAATCCCGCATTTTCCTGTACTTTTCATTCCGAATTTATTTTCTAGTTTTAGATATGCGGTGGATAAACCAGAAATAGCATCACTATCGATATAAGGATTAAAAATTTTTGTCTCCGTCGAATCATTCCTATCTACAGATGCAATTCCAAAACTTCCTGAAAAAAATGATTTTATCTTTCTAAACAAACCCATTATTTTTAATTTATTACTTGTTCATGTTGACTTATATGTGTTACATAATACTATTCAAATTCATCCGTATGTGGTAAACACCATGTTTTTTTCGTATATTGTAATTAAAGATTTAATCTGGCTCGATTTGATTATAGTTGCAAATTTAAAACATAAATAGTGTGACAATAAACTAAAAATGAGATGAAAAAAGGAAATCGATTTGATATATCTCTTTTGAATGTAATAGTAATTTCCTCCACATCCCTGTTATTTTTTACGATGGGTTTATCGGAGATACTAGGTCAACAAATGATGAATAATACTGACATCAGTACAATGGTGCCATTTAATATTACCGAAATCAATCAAAAAAATCAGGTCCTCGTAGATAAAGTTACCAAAGACATTAATCTTTCAAACTTTCCATCGTTTGATCAAAATCAAAATACTATATTATATGAAAACAAATTGATAAATATTCAAGTTCATTACCCTAAAAATTGGCTTTTAACTACCAGCGGATTGAATTCCCCACACGATTTTGTTTCGTTTATTCCGCCACTTGACAATCTATCAGATACTAGTCAAGGCAGACTAATTTTTTCAATTGCTAAATTTAACCAAAATATCTCAATCCAATCATTTAAAGACCTTTCAAGACAGGTAGGTGAATCTAATCTAAATTCGCCCGGATTTCAGATTCTAAAAACCGCAAATTCAACCTTGATGGGATTTCCAGCATATTCTGTTCTATCATTAAATAATTATAACTATCCTACCCAAATAATTGAATTGAACTCTTGGATTGCAACCAAAGATAACACACTTTACAGTGTTAGTTATGTCTCACAACCAGACAAATTTATAAAATATAGCGATGAAGTACTAAAGATTGTGAATTCCTTGAAATTAATAAATTAACTTTATTTTTTATATATCTAGGAATTTTATTTCAGATCGATCCTGTAGATATTCAATACAAAATTATGTAATTCTAATCTATTAAATTTTATCTTTCTAAATATTACCTGCATTAAATAAAAGATTTTGTATCTAATATAGAAGTACAATGTCGTCTTTGTCTTGTAGTATCACTTTATTTATTGTCGAATTTTTTAATTCATTATTATTTTTATATATTTTTACAGGCTCATTAAGAATAATTACATCTTGTGGAGATTGAACATAGTTTTCCTTTGCGCTATATTTCCACACATCAAAAAACTGTCCCAATGTAAAATTTTCTTTTGTAGGAGATTCTATGTGAATCAATCCACTATCATCGTGAGTATGGAGCCAAAATATACACTGAGAGGGTAGTATTCCAATTCCCTCTGGTATGGTTTGATTAGTTTTATTTACAATAATGGTTAGAAGACTGTGGATATGGTAGTCAAATTTTTCGACCTCTTCGCATTTAATTGTTTGATTGTTGGAAAAAATTTTTATATCTTGTGGTTGGGCAAAAGTTGCTTTGATACTGATGCCTGTCTGAACATTGTTTATATTTAGGAACAACAAAAAAATAATACATAACATTACTTTAAACATTTGAATGTTATTCTAGATAGAACTATATATTATTATA
>CAZHFI010000190.1:0-2150 GCA_964531845.1 uncultured Nitrososphaeraceae archaeon | reverse complement strand
ATGACATGTTTATTGATTTTTAATTTTATATTAGAATATACCACTTTTATCTAGGTTTTAACTAAACAAAATATCCTAACAAATAGTTCTTATTGAATATATAGATTTTCAATCTTGATTACAATGCGATATCGATCTATTTTTATAGATGTTTTTTATATAATATGTGTGTGACAGAAAATGTTATATCACAATCAAAGAATATAGATGATAATAAGTTACATAATTTTATGTCTAAAGTCATACAAGATATTGCTGGAAGCTCAACTGCAATGCTAGTAATTCTAGGAGAACGACTTGGGCTATACAAAGCAATGGCGGAGGAAAATAGATATATTACATTTCAGGAACTTGCCAAAAAAACCGGAACAAATGAAAGGATTATTAAAGAATGGCTAGGGAATCAAGTGTCTGGTGGATATATAGAATATGATCCATCTACTGAAAAATATTTTTTACCACCTGAACATGCACTAGCACTGTCAAATACTAACAGTCCTGTATATATTCAAGGTGCATTTAAAGCTATAAAATCTTACTTCAAAGATGAAGAAGAATTTATAAAAATGTTCAAAAATGAAAGGACCTTTTCTTGGTTTGATCATCATAATTGTATGGTAGAAGGCTTTGCTGAATTCTTTAAAGCTGGTTATTTAGGGAATTTGTTGACTTCATGGATACCTTCCATAGACAATGGCAAAATTCAGGAAAAACTTAAAAATGGCATCGATGTCGCTGATGTGGGATGTGGATATGGAATAAGTACGATGTTAATGGCAAAAGCTTTTCCCCAATCCAATTTTATAGGATTTGATTTTCATAAAGAATCGATTGAAAAAGCAAATAATCTTGCAAAAAAAGAAAATTTAACTAATGTAAAATTTGAAATATCATCAGCATCAGAATTCCCAGGTAATAATTATGATTTTATAACGTTTTTTGATTGTCTTCATGATATGGGTGACCCTATAGGAGCATTGACCCATGCATTCCATGCAATAAATAGGGAAAACGGAATTGGTATGATAGTAGAACCAAATGCAAACAACAAACTCGAAGAAAATATCAATCCTATTTCTAAAACATTTTATGCGGCATCTACATTGATATGCGTACCTAATTCTCTTGCCTTTAATGGGCCTGCGTTGGGGGCACAAGCAGGCGAAGAAAAGATCAAAGAAGTTGTTACAAAAAGTGGTTTCACAAATTTTAAAAGAACAGTGAATACTCCATTAAATATAGTATACGAAATTAAACCTTGACTATTTTCAAATTTTTATACAATAAATTTTTTATGAGGTGTAAGGGAGAATTAATCTTAAAACTACAATTTTTTATTAAATATGATTGTAATTTTTGTATTTACCAACTATTCTATTATGAGTATTAATGACAATGCTGAAGAATTAGCCTAAATTGAAAGAATTAATAATTATTATATCAAGTATCCTGATTGTTTTATGCTTCTGTGAAATATGCATTATTTATGCTACAACAACAAGAGATCAATTAAATAAGTTTGATGTTCTTAAAGAAAATAATAAGGATATTTTTGGGATATTAAAAATTTATGACACAAAAAATGGGGGATTTGAATGGTACATGAATATGTCAAATCCCCAGAGAGATCCATATTTGTATAATTATGATAAAATGACAGTTAATGACGATAATAGTTTTAATATAGGTAATGTATCGAGACTATCAGTTTATTCAAAAGATGGAATTGGATATAAAGAAGGAAAGATGGACACCTATAATTTTACCCAGCTCAGCAAACGAGGATATTGGTATAAACCAACCGATTGGAAAAATGTGGAGATTACTGGAGAATATCATTACCGAGGTGGAAAAGGGCAGGGAATAACTCAATATGTTAGGTCGGAGGATCACTCTATTTTACATAATGGTTGCGGAGGGTCTAGTTATAAGAACAAGATATACTTTAACGGAACTAGTAATTTCAATAAAGAACAGACACATCCATATTCTTGGAAGTCAACACATATAAAACATGACTTTGGAAATTTGAAAGATAAATGGTTCCGTTTCAAAACCATTACCTATAATCTTCCTGATGGTTTTGTAAAACTTGAAAATTGGTTAGATCCTTTTAACAATAACAATTGGATAAAAATAGGTCAATATGT
>CAZHFI010000189.1:0-2152 GCA_964531845.1 uncultured Nitrososphaeraceae archaeon | reverse complement strand
TTTTCAATTCCAGTTGCTATGTAACTTGATAAAAGCCAATCACCCGGTGCAAATTCCAGTGTCTTTTCAAGTATCCCGTTATCTATAGTAAAAGTATTACTGACTGTATTTCTGTCATATGGTCTTGGTAATGTTCCCACAAAATAGGTGTGAAGTTGTTGCAAAGCACTTGTATTGAGATAGGCTATTCTCTGAGTAGCAATACAACCGCCTAGACCATATTTTCTTCCTTGTCGCAAAAGTGTTTCAACCTGTTCACTGCATTCTTTATCTATCCCTCGCGCATTTGTGAGATCTCTCACAAACTCCTGAGCCTCATCAAAAACAAATAGAATATATGGTCTAACTTTAAATTGACGTTTTCTTCTGTGTAAAAATTCTTTGCTTATGTTAATTGCAAGTTCTTTTATTGTATATGGATCCGAAATTGAAATACATGTTAATCTTGTTTTATCTTCAATGAGATCAATTATTTGATCTGTCGTAACACCAATTTCCCTTTTGTTTATTCTAATATCATTGGAATCATCAGCTTTGCTTAATTTCAATCGATTCAAAATAGCATCACGGCTCATAGCCCAACCATACAGAGAAGCATTGGTATTGATCTTGAATTTTTTAACAGATTCGGAGGCTGAAGAAATCAACAGTCTAGCAAATTCCGGAGTTATGAAATCTTTTTCTTGAAGTTTGGCACTGACCATGAAATCGATTAACTGTGTTTTAATATCAGAAATTGCATCTATATAATGGGGCTTTCCAATACTTTCATTTCTTAATGCATCTATTTCCATTAAAACATCTTTGCATATTGGATTTACAGACTGTGGTTTAACAAAATGGGTAACAATTCCTCTATCAAATACTTTGGACATTCCTATTTTGACTCTTTCATCATCCTCATATTCACGTGGTTTGACTACAGAAATAAAAAATTCATGTGTATTTTTTACTGCAGATTCAAGAATTATCTTCGATTCAATACTATTATCAGAAAATAGATCCATTAGTAAAAATGGATATTCAGAAGAAATATCAAAAATGACAATTTTGATATCTTGTGAAAATAAAAGAATTTTTCTAAGTAAACTCGATAAAAGATTACTTTTACCACCACCAGTAAAAGAAAATATACCAAAATGATATCTTACCAAATTATTAAAATCAACATATAATGGGATTTTTTGTTTTGTTTCCTCAAACATCTTCATAACTCCTACTCTAGAACCATCGTAATGACGTTTACCTTCAACTGTGGTATCAAAATCTGTTTTTGATAGCACTTTTTGATTGTACATTTTGCTGACTGTTTCAGAATTAAGTAAAAATACATTCTCACCTATAATAGGATAAGAAAATCCCTTTACATATTGGTAATCTATCTTTCCATTGCTTTTTTCCCTATTAATAATTAAATCATAGTTGATTGGAATAGCACTGATTTGTACCATCATGGTAGACTTATCCTCTGTATCCCAATCCGAAACAGACTGTTCTATTACTTCAAACTGCATGGGATAGTAAATATTATCAGACAGAGCACGAAGTCCATAATGATCTGGCCATATCCTAGATGCCACAAGAAGAGTAAATCGTTCTACAGAATTTCCATCTTTTTGATCATTTTGTTTATCTTTCTCATCAATTTCAAATTTTTTTTTTGTTTTGAAATTCCTTACAGCAAAAATCATTCCTTCCTCCAAAAGACTCATTATATTTTTATGATATGTTACCTTAATTCTGCAGTCATATTTAGATGATATTGGCGCATTCTCATTTCCGGAGTTAGAATTAGAATTACGATTTGGAATCACTGCGGAAAGTCTTGCCTTAAATTTTCCGTTAAAATCTGTAAAGAGTAATTTAGTAATATCCTTATTTATTTCTCTATTATCTTCTGTTTGACTCATAAGTTTGCCTCTTTTCTCTGAATGAATTCATATAAAATACAAAGTTTCTTAAATCTTTATTATTGGAAATTAAAAGATTGGTTGAATCTACTATATTTCTAAATTGCTCATTATGCCATTTGGCAATTTTATCAACTATATAAAGTGCTTTATTATGTCCAAATGATTCAGCAATACTTGGATTTCCCATAGACTTTAAAATCATCATTAAAAGATTCTGCAATTCATTTCTTGTTTTATTA
>CAZHFI010000188.1:0-2154 GCA_964531845.1 uncultured Nitrososphaeraceae archaeon | reverse complement strand
GGACTAATTTCCAAATCAGTAATCCCTCCAAAGTTTTTACCAAAAATAATCTGTTCAATTCCTGGAGATTTCGGCCCCTTTAATATTTTGTTAGACAATTGATTTTTCAATACAAGTTCCTTTCTGTCTTCTGTAAGATCAAAATGATAGATATATCCATTATGAACATCTGAAACAAACATATCATTTTTATATTCTTGACCATAAATATCTGAATTCATAAAAGTAATTGCCGTTGGACCTGCAGTATTTATCCATACGAGTTCAGGATCACTATATTTTCCCTTTCCATCAAAATCCACTAATTCCCCTTTATCAAAGTCTTCGTTATTTGAAGACATTCCCATTACTCGTTGCCATCCGCTATTAAATCCTGGTTCAACTAAATTGATCTCATCGCCATTTCCTGGACCATTCTCCGTATCCCACAGATTTCCTGAAACTGGATCAAATCCTATTCCAAAACTATTTCGGATTCCATAAGCATAATACAAATTAGTGGGATATTCTTCTCCTATGACACCATTACCAACTGAATCACCATCTTGCGTGATTCGTAAAATTCCTGCTCTTCCATCAGGTTTCCCTCCATTGTCATTATTTTGAGATAATGTATACACATCATCGCCTTGATAGGTACCATCAACATCTCCTATTGGTATATACAGATTATTATCTGGGCCTATAGCTATAGCACCACCATTATGACGTGGACCTGGTTTAGCAGGCAAATCCAGAAGAAGAACAGGATTTATTAACTCATTACCTACTAATTCATACCTATAAATCCTGTTTCCTACCGGAATATTTTCACCATTTCGGTCACTGCCATCCTTACCATCAATTTCTGTAAAGTATAGGAAGACAAAAATAGTAGATTCATTTTTTGATACTGCAATACCACACATACCACGTTCAACATATGAGGCTACGTTTACGTCAAGTAATGGTTTTTCCATCATTTTGCCATCAACTATTCTCTGCACCGTTCCTTTATCTTTTTCCAAGACCAAAAAGTCATTTGGTCCGATAAATGCAATATTGGTTGGAAGATCTAAACCATCAGATACTAATTCAACATCAAATGAATTATCTAAAATATATGGCTTTCCACTGCCATCAGTGAATTCATTCTGACGATATTCTTGTGCAAATACCATTCCAAAATTTGAAATAAAGATAGCTATTGAAATAAAGAGTAATAAAAATACTAACAAACTAATTTTTACCATTTGCCTATTGCAAATAAAATCTACTTAAATATATTATTAATTCTTATTGTTAAATTTAGCAGAAATAATTATGTTGAAAATTTTTTATGTTTCTCTATGTCAAAATAACTATGCCATCTTCTAAAGTGGTACTAATAACAGGAAGTTCGTCTGGAATTGGATTAGAGACTTCATTACTACTTGCTCGTGAAGGATACATTACCTATGCCAGTATGCGAAATACTTCAAAGTCTGAAAAAATTGAGTTATCAAGACAAGGATATTCAAACCTAAAAATCATAGAAATAGATGTATCCAATGATAAATCGGTTAAAGATGGAATAGCCACAATTCTTGAAAATGAAGGTCATATTGATATAGTTATAAATAATGCTGGTCTTGACATACTGGGAGCAGTAGAGGATTTATCACTTCAAGAATTCAAGGACCAATTTGAGACAAATTTCTATGGAGTAATTAGAATAGTAAAGGAAATTCTACCTGTTATGCGATATCAAAATGAAGGGATTATCATTAATGTCAGTTCAATAGGCGGAAGAATAGGAATTCCACTTAATTCTGCATATATTAGTAGTAAATTTGCATTAGAAGGTTTTACTGAATCATTACGATATGAGATTAAAGAATATGGAATCAGGATACATTTAGTAGAACCAGGTATAGTTAAAACCAATTTTTTTGAAAATGCCAAATTTGCAGAGAATATTTCAAATTCAATTTATAAAAAAATGATTCAGAATCTTTTTGAAGGATTCATTCCTCTATTAGAAAATAATTATTTATTGCCAATACAAGTTGCTGAATTAATATTAAAAATTATAAAAAATAAAGATTCTGATTTTAGAAATGTTATAGGGAATGATTCCATGGCAATACTTGATACAAAAGCTAAATTATCTCATGAAAAATTTGAGGAATGGAT
>CAZHFI010000187.1:0-2181 GCA_964531845.1 uncultured Nitrososphaeraceae archaeon | reverse complement strand
CTATTAATAAAAATCAAATAAAAAAATTAAAAATTAAGAAAAATTTTTAATTTAAAAATTCTTTTACTTTGTAGATATGGACTTTTTAACAGCGTCTATACTATAAGTAACGGTAAAAGATTCTCCTGTAGTTTTATGAAAAACTAGTGCACTTCCGACAAATTCGAGAGATCCAGAACTAATGCCTGTTCCATTTACCTCAAGAGGTACATCAACGATCTTTCTGAATTGAGATATTGCAATACTGCTGTTTCCTGGTAAAACTGCATTATATGGCTCACCATGTTTTGAGTCTGGTTGTTCTTGAGGCGTGTACCAGTGTAATATTTCAACTTCGATTGGCTTACTTGCAGTAAATGTGACCTTGCCGGACCAGATGTTACCCCAATCCAAAAGTGGAAGTGCAAATACTACTTGGTGTGTTGGCTGGTTAGGATGTTTTGCGGGAGCTGATTTTGACATCACAGTTTTTTGTTCAACAACTAAATCTTTGGTTAAATTATTATATTTATAATATGTGTTGGTAGTATTTAATAAAAAATCATTTTCGCTATTAGTATATGTCCCAGAATTATTAAGAAATCCAAATACTTCATTATTATATAATTGGCCCACAGTAATAGTTGTCAATAATATGGAAACGAATATAAAAAAATTATATGAGAAAAATGATGAATTCATATCTAAGTGATACACTAGTTGCTAGTTTGAAATATCAATATTTATATTTTTGTTATATAGTGCCCTAAAAATATATCTTTCTAGTAAAAATTTCTTTCTATAAACATTACAAACAAGGCATATGAAAATCATTCTTTTGATTGTTGTTTAAGTTAGGAATAATGCATTATATTCTTCAAACAAGATTTTCATAATTGGTTAAATTTAGTTTAGTCTGTATTACAGTTACGAAATAATAAATCCTTTAATTTCATCTTCTCTACTTCATATAGGTCTAGATAGAATATTGTATAATATTGAATAGACAAATATAATTTAGATTATATCATCACTAATTTTTTATTTTAATTTTTTATATTTAATCTCATTGATATGTCCCCAAATAAAATCATGTCCGAGAAACAAAAGATGAAAATGGAATTAGAAAGTAAAAATAATTTTTATGATTGTGTCATGATTTTATTTAAAAATCACCGAAACCGCCACCATCAAAACCACCAAAGTCACTTCCACCTCCACCATAATCCATATCACTTGCACCAGCATCTCCAGCACCCACATCTCCCCCATCGGTTGCGGCACCTGATTGGTCTACCTGTCCATCGGTCATTGCAGACTCACCGGGATTCATTGCCATTCCCATAAATGACATCATAGAAGCAAAGAACATCATATTCATTAATCCCGAAAATAACATCATTGGGATCCACATCCTGTTTGAATCCATGTATGCCTGCATTTGTGCCTTATCACCTGATTCATATAATTGTTGTAATCTCTGGCTTTTTTCTGCCAATTCCTGTTTTTTTGTGTTTAAAATTCTCATTCCAGTGTCTGCGACATCAAGTTCTGTTTTTTTATTGCCAAAAAAACCTTTTTTGATGGTCTTTACAACAAGTTTTTGAGCAACAAGATCGTTAATAATTAGTTCAACCTCATCTTTTGAGAGCTTGGTCACCTTTGCAATGCTGTCTATCTTCTTAATACCACGGGAGATAGCATCTAACACCATGAAATGATTTGGACTCTCACTAAAACCAGTATTTGATGGCATATCTTTTGAATATCAAAAGCGACTTAAATATATATCATTATAAGTAATGATAAAGTAACTTAAACAGTTATCAATAAAACCAATCTATTTTTTTGATATATTAGAATAAATATTTCAAAGGTTTAAAAAATTAAAAAATGTCGATTTAAACAAATTAAAATTTAATCGTAAATCATATTATTCCACATCTTAATAAAAAAATGCATTGTATAACCTTTCAATAGATAAAGTTTTGACCGTTTAGTCTCAATATTGTATGGTGTAGTACATGGTTTAGAATATGTTAATAAATTCAATAAATAAGAACCAGAAGTTTTTTAAATATTATTTTATGAAAAAAAGAATAGACAGATTTAAGTAATTTTTGCTTTATATATAAAAAAATGCAGAGGGAACCTTCAATTAAAGATTTAATTACAGAATGTCTTGAAGAAAAAAATATGAAT
>CAZHFI010000186.1:0-2182 GCA_964531845.1 uncultured Nitrososphaeraceae archaeon | reverse complement strand
GAGTACAGAACACTACCGTTATTATCAATAAGGGAAATAAAAGACTGATCTTTTACTAAATTTTGAATAGATTGTCCTATCTGGGAAGAATTTACCACTACAAATAAAATTCCTATTTTTTGGACTGCATCAATTTTTTGATTTGAACTGGAATTTAATAAATTGTTTTGAGACAATGTTTTTTTGACGGTGTTATTTGATACTTGTTTTGTTAAAAATGGATGGAAAAAAAATAACGAAGACAAATTAGTCGAGTAAAATGTTTGATGAGAATTTGCGATTTTTTTTAATTCTTGTGGACTAAAAATTTGAGATAATACTTTTGAAATTTCATTGGTCATCTTCGGATTTATATACGAAGACGATTTTAAGAGTTGGTCTCCATTGTACAATCCAAATATCAAAGAGAAATTTGGTGAAGATTCCTGTGCAACATTCAATAGATTAATTATTTTAGTTGTATTGTACATCGTGTAATCTATATTGCTTAAAATCCTAAGATTAGCAATAATTTCATTCAGTTTATCATATGTAACAAAGGGAAGAAAGAATAGGTTTGATTTAGTATTTTCTTGTATATTTTGAATAGCTACCTCACGTAAATTATTTGCAAACTGTATAAAAAAGAAATATGAAGAAATGGATATGCCTATCAAAAATACAGTAGCCAGAATTATCATAATGGTTATGGAGTTAAACTGCAGTAACTTTGACGGCATATTAAAAAATACATGCAGAGAATAATAATTATTTTTGTATTTAATGTAACAAAAAAATAATTAGAAATATAATCTATAAATAAAATGTTGCATTATTAAAGTGGTAAGACTATTTCATGAAAACCAACATCGATATATCAACGTTAAAAAACGAGAATACGCAAATAAAAAAAAGATATTGGGAATGTAAAATTTCAAAGGCTAGCGATTTTAAGTAACAAGCGATTTTTGATGTCTGTTATAATGGTTATATCCATCGCAATTCTGGTTTTATTTTCATTAATAATGGTAGTGAACATTTTGTTAGAGGGAATTAAAAAGGAGTTTACCCACCCACTAATAAAGGATATGGATAACATGATAAAGTCGGATCAAAGATTTCAACAGCATGATTTATTATCTATCAATTTATGAATAAGAATTAAATTCTTTAACAATTTGATACAAGGTGTATCTATAAAATAAACTTATGGATTGTACCATGAGAGAAAGAACATATTATTTATTTGCATATCAATCAACCTTTTTCAAAATTTCTTTAGAAAGTAAATATACTGATGATTAGAAAACAAGTTCAGACAGAACAAGTAAATTTTGAGTATAAAGGTAAATGATTTTTTATATCTTCAAAACTAATTTTTTTTATTAATTAATCTATCTGTTTTCCTTTACTTTTTCTCGAGAGATCAACATAAGGACTTTATCAGCTACATTCTCTGGACTCATAGGCCGCAATGTAAATTCATCAGTGCCATAACCCATTAGTCGAACTTTGTCATTATCGTCATCGCCTATTATCAGTACATTTATGTTGTAATTAATTTTCTTGATATTGACAACAAGCATTAAATTTCTATCGCTTGCTATCTTTCCACTAATGACTACTGCATCTACTTTTCCATCTAATTGTTGGATTTCCTTCAATGCTTCGCTACCATCTGTAAATGTATGAGGTTCACAACCCTTTAACCATAAAATACCATTTAAAACAGTATTTGCATCAGGATTTTCTTGTATGATAAAAATCCTAGGTTCAACAACCATATTTTATCTAAATCTTAATTCAATAAGATATAAACTTATTTTACAATTTTGTTAAGACAAGACAAGAAAATATGATATTATCAATATTTTGTAATATATTTTACAATACTACACTATGATGCTAGGTCCCAACTACAACTACTACTATCGTGAAGTTAAATTGTTAAAAATTTAGTTTAGCTTATTTTAGTTTAGTTTAAGATATTATAGAAAAGATAACAAACAAATCATACTGTTGCAGGCTTATATCTATTAATTTGATCCCATAACCCTACATTTGAAAACCATATCATTTTCATTGTTGGTGGATTAAAAAATAGAATATCAAAAAGACCGATAATGTTTAATAAATCTTTGAATAATGTAATAATATGAGTTTTGACGAAACAATTAAAGATATAGAAAATACATTTGGTATG
>CAZHFI010000185.1:0-2212 GCA_964531845.1 uncultured Nitrososphaeraceae archaeon | reverse complement strand
GTTGTTGTAGATTGACATATTTATATCCAGTTATGAGGGTATTTTATAGTTTTAATTACTATTGCATATTGAAACTTACAGATAGAATCTTCTCTTGACTCCATTAACTTATCCCTCATTGATTTCATTCTTTAAAAACAATTCATGTAATGAAGAGATATACGATGTATTTACAAACTATACTTCAAAAAATGATGAAAAAAATAAGATCCAAAATAACTTGCTACAATTATAGAGTTAAGATGACTAGTTGATATGTAAGTTCTATCTTGTATAAAATAAATACAAATATTAGAAGAGTCTTGTTTCTAAATTGTTCTTTGACTTTGAATAAATCCGTCTTTCTAAAAAAATCAAAAATATTTGCAGATGAATTAGATAATGAAAAATACATTGGATCAAGAAAAAGGTCTTATCTCCAAATCAAAAAAAATATCTGTTAAAAAACGTAACTATAGAAATAGTATGAGAGGAGAAGAGAGAGAAAATAAAAAATTGATAGTTTTCAGACTATGGAAACATAACAAGTATATTACAAAGACTTACCTAGACTTGGAATTAAGATATATAAAAACTACAGAATTAAAATTTTTAGTTTTTGTTATATTCTTTATAAAACAAGAGTATTGATTTTTTTTAAATTTTTATCATTACGCAACCATGGTTGTGCTAGAAATAAACTGATAATAACAGATAACTAATTTCAACTTTATGCATCTTAATTTATTATTATGTAAAATTTATCGAACAGAATTATTTTCACAAATTATCAATAATAATGACATTTGTTGATCTAATCAGATTTTTAGAAATCAAAATTTTACAGGAAAATTCTAATGATCATGATTTTATATACAAACCATGTGAGGTTCAACTTGTTTAAAATAATAGTATGATGAGGGAAATTTTAAATGAAATAATAAAAGTAATGGAAGTTCTTTTATAATGTATAATTTTTTGAATCTTATATTAATAGAGGAAATTTTTGTGAAAGGATAAAGGATTTTATATATTCAATATACGAGTGGTATTTAAATAGACACATTATTGATAATTGCGGTAGACAATAGATAAATAGATAGAGTTATTTTTTATATTACAAAATCATCATCTACAAACTATCTTTTTCTGATTTATTATAGTTGCGATATTTTATATTAATAATAAAGATATGAGATTTTCAATTAACTTACCATAACAATGCTAACAAGTTCTTTAAATTTAAAAAAACTTTTTATTGAATTCTGAAATAAAATAAAATTAATGGAATCCATTTCATTTGATGAAAAACTTGTGCTATTGCAACATAGTATAGAAAAATATGATTCGGAAGATTTACTTAAAGAAAAATTGGGCGACTATCTTACTGCAAAAGAAATAGAAAAATGCATAGATACGTTAATTGCCACACAAAAAGTGAGAAGAATTGGAAATGATATCCTACAAAATAATATTAGTCATATAGGCGAACTCCCAGACATTCCAAACTCAATTAGCGAAATATTAGACAAAATTTAAAATATTATACTGTTGAAGGTTCTCAATTCTCAATGGAATAATTTTTATCATACAAATGTTTTAAATTGAACTAAGAAAGATTGAATTTAATTAATAATAAATTCTCATTTGAAGAACATGAAAATAAACTTAATTTGGAATTTCAAAGAATTTTGAGAGATATCAGAGATTTTACAAAGAATTTAGGAGAAAATGTCATAGAGGATATAAGGCCACATCGAATTATATATTCAAAAGGCATTATTTTTAGAATCTTTTTGGATATAGAACCATCAAATGATAAAATAATAATAACCATTAAAAAAGATCGGGAAAAAAAAGATCAGTATATTATAAAACCAATGAATGAAAACATTGAGGATATAAAGAAGGAAATTAATGATGCATATATTAATATTAAATAGGATATTCCTTTAAGAAAAATTTACTTATGTGTTTATCCAGTTATACTAAAATTGCTAAACTCCCCAACATATGGTTCGTAATTAATGTCAACACTATCAACTGCAGCGTTAGGGGGGCCGATTCTACACCAATTAATCAGATTGTTAATTTGAAAGGATTTACCTTCAGCAATACATTCAACCCTTCCATCGCTTAGATTTTTTACCCAACCAACCACATTATTTTGTATTGCAGTTTCAGTAGTATATTTTCTAAAATAAACTCCTTGTACCTTTCCACTTACGAAAAT
>CAZHFI010000184.1:1205-2252 GCA_964531845.1 uncultured Nitrososphaeraceae archaeon | reverse complement strand
AAAGATACTTGAAGACGATACGGGATTGAAAAATTTATTAACGGATATTAAGTAAACTGTTCAAAAATAAAGACTAACATTTTCATAAAATTTATTTTTTATGATTTTTCAAAAAATTTAGTCTAGTTATCCAGTTTATCATTTCACTATTATTATTTTTTGGAAGTTTAGTTTTTCAGAGGAATTTTATTCAAAATTGTAACATTTTGGTTCCATAATTTGTTAATCCGTATTAATAAAATGATATTAAAATTATCTATTAAAGAATTTTATTGTCAAAATAGGTTTGTGCTTTATACAAAATGTTGTAATGCATTGAACTTAAAATAATACTTGCATTACCCGACCCCATAAACGGATTATAATAATGAGATACTATTCAAAATCAACAGTCATACTTATAACAGTTATCAATATACTAAAATAAAGGAACAAAATCTTAATATATTAAATATCTACTATTAGATATAGTCACACATTGTTTTAAAATATAACCAAATTTACCCATATAAAATAACATCTGATTCGAATATTTAGAAATTACCTAAAATTAATACCTATATTATTTATTTTAGCATAATTAAACTATCTATTTGGAGATAACGTATATTCACTTAATTTGAAATACATGAAAATAAACATATATTAATATACTTTGGAGTCCTTTTTTATCTTTATTGAATAAAAATTGTTTCCACACAAAATTTAAATTTTTGATTTTTACTTTATTCCTTCTTGAAATAGGAATAACAGATCATGCAATTGCTCAAATGGATAATAACGATTTTGCTATCAATAATACATCCAACACAAATTCCACAACGAATTTAGTAAATGAACAATCTATATCTTTACCCAATATTCCAAGTGGTGTTGCATTTGACTCAACTACCAAGAGTATATACATAGGTTATTCGATTGGTGATAGCAAAATTGTTTCAGTAATCGATACAACAACCAATACAATAGTTGGCTCTCCAATAGTTGTAGGTGATAGTTTATTTTCAACATCTTCATCAATCGCATTTGATTCTGTACATAAAAGAA
>CAZHFI010000184.1:0-1105 GCA_964531845.1 uncultured Nitrososphaeraceae archaeon | reverse complement strand
TGTATGTAACAAATAGCGATGACAACTCCGTTTCAGTAATTGATACAACAACCAATACTATTGAGGGTCAGCCAATACCTGTGGGTGGAGGTCCAAATGATATAGCATTTGACTCGGCAAACTATAGGATGTATGTAACAAATAGCGATGACAACTCCGTTTCAGTAATTGATACAACAACCAAGACATTAATTCTTTAGTTTTCTTCTTGTTACGATTAATGAATAATAAGTTTAATATTCTTTGAATATATTGATTAATATTTTCTGAGAATCAAATTGAAAATATTAATTCTATATATTTACAAGTTCAAGATAATTGCCATTCAGAACACTTAATACTACTGGAAAATATATTGTGATTTTGAAATTTTTAATGATCAAATATCAACAATATAATCTAACGAGATTAAAAATATATAATGTTTGTATAGTCATTCAAATTTGGAAATTTTATTAAATCCAACTTAAAAGAATTTTAGGAAAAGTATTAAAAAAATATTATAAAATAATTATATTGCCAGTTTTGGATAGTTTTAAAAGGATCCTAACATTTGCTTACAAATTAATATCTTTATTTTAGCGCAAATTACTACGGTCTAAAATAACATTTCTGACATTTATCTTTTGAATACAAAACACCTTCTTTGCCACAGTTACTGCAAATTTTTTCGTTATCAATAGTAAAATCTATCGATTTTATAAATTGAATACATTTTCCGCAAATGGGTTCTTCCATCTTTACACTAGAAATAAAACCCTCTTTGCATCTATTACAACGAAAACTGTACATTTTGCCTTTTGATTTTTGATTGTTAAATAACAACCTTGACAACTTCATGATTAAATGTTAACGATCGCCATTTATTAATATGAGTGAACTATGATAACTACTCATTTGCAATTCGAAATTTGTATTGTATTATTTTGAACTGATGATTATGGATATTAAATATTAAAATTGTCATAATACTTTAAATATATTATTCTCTGGAGGTAAAACATATTCAAAATCTTTTATTCTTTTATTTAATATTTTTAATATACATGAAGGCTCTGTTAATTTAACGAAAGATCTAAAGCTGTGAATGTCCTATTTCTGATCT
>CAZHFI010000183.1:0-2284 GCA_964531845.1 uncultured Nitrososphaeraceae archaeon | reverse complement strand
ATTCCTAAAGTGGAAACATTAATAATCGAATCTACATTTGGAAAACCTGAATTTATATTTCCTTCTATAGATACGGTAGTGGATCAAACAAATAAAATAATTTCTGAATGTTATGATAAAGGAAATCCTGTTTTAATAATGGGGTATTCGCTTGGAAAGGCGCAATTGTTATTTGACTTGTTCAAACATTGGGAACCATTTTATGTTCATGATTCCATTAATGAAATAAACAAAATATACTCTGAACTAGGAATAATATTAAAAAATTCAATAAGCCATACATTCGCAGAAGAAAATAATTTCTTGTCTAAAAATAATCCTTGGGTAATGTTATCCCCATTAATGAATGGGAATTCAAAGTTTATCAGACATATGAAAGAAAAGTATGGGGTTGTGACAATAGGGTTTAGTGGTTGGTCAATTGGACCACGGTATAGGCATATGATGAATTTGGATCATACTATAGTATTAAGTGACCATTGTGACTTTAATGAGCTTATCCAGGTAGTAAAAAGAAGTAAAGCTAAAAGAGTATATACCTTTCATGGATTTGCCGAGGAATTTGCAAAGAGTCTGAGAAAGATAGGATTTGAGGCTAAAGCATTAGAAGATTAAAATTTTCTAATTAATTTTTAAAAACCAAAAAAAATAATAATAATTATTTTTTATCCATTTCTCTAAAGTAAGGTATTACTTTTTTGCCAAAAATCTCAATATTTTTGAAATATGAATCTCCCCAAAATCGAATTATAAAGTGATTTACACCTGAATTTATGAATCTTTCTAGCATTTGGATTACATCATCGGGCTTTCCAACTCCAATTGCGGTTCGTGCAACATCGTCAGGAATTTGAAGTGCTGCCTTTTTCATCTGTTCCATCAATTCTGGCTTATTCATTGCATATTCTGTGAAGTATTTTCTAAAATCAAATTCAGAGTCTTGTTTGATATCATGAACTCTTAGTAGTTCTGGTTTGTATAAACTAACCTTTACAGAATTTTTCATTTTTTGCCATGATTCTTCTGGATCATCTGAAAAATAAACATCTACATCATTTGCAAATTGAAAATGATCTAGGTTTCTACCATAATTTTTGCCGTGATTTTTAATTATATTCGCATGTTCCGCAAATAATGCTGGAGTATATCCTATCGGTATCCACCCATCACCATATTTTGCACATAGCTCGAGTGTTTTTGGCGCACCTGCTGCTATATAAACAGGAGGACGGGGTTTTCTAATACTTTCTGCTTGGAGACATGCATTCACCAAACTATAATATTGACCATTATAGTCAACACGGTTATCAGGATTAGAATCAAATAATTGTTCTATTACTTCAAGCTGTTCCCTAAACTTCGTTACAGGCTTACTAAATTCAATTCCAAAATCAACTACATTTTGTGCTTCTCCTGCTCCAATTCCTAATATTGCTCTTCCTTTTGTAAGCCTATCTAAAGTGATGGTTGATAATGCAATTGTTGATGGGTGTCTTCTTATTGCATCGGTGACACAAGTTCCCAATTCGACCTTTGATGTATTTGCACCAATAGCTGCAAGCAATAACCACGCATCATTTACAACGGCGTTCTTCCATTGTGGTACATTAGTATGGTCCATAGCCCAAATGGAATCGTATCCTATTTTGTCAGCCAAGATGCATGCAGGGATTATTTGATTTTCATCAATACCTAATCGTGCCACATTTAGTCCTTGAGTAAATCCGAATTTAGTTGACATTATTGTTCCACTCCTATTCTCTTATTATTATATCGATTATAAAAAACTAATATTCTAACGCGATGTTCCATATATATTACAGAAAAGTATACCTAAATATAAGATTTATGACAATATAGTGAATAAATAATTAAAAATATAAATGGTTTTTATTTATGAACACCATCTTAAGAAACTTTATTATTATAGAATTTAATTCTAATTACTAATGTTACTTCCTTCAGAAATAGAAGCAAAATCACTTATTCCTGCTATTAGGGCAATACTTGCAAAAAAACTCATTAAAGAATATGAAATGAAGGAAGAGATAGTAGCTAAGGTTCTTGGAGTTACTCAGGCGGCTATTAGTAACTATGTGAGAGGAACCAGAGGAGATATGGATTTAATCAATAAATTATCCTCTATCTATGAGGTTATGAGTAAAATTGATGACATTGCACAGGATCTAAAAGCAAATAAAGCTTATACACCAAGCACAATGTCAAAATTCGTGGAATTATGTAATTTTATGAGGTACTCGTTTATTATTTGCGATGTCCATCA
>CAZHFI010000182.1:0-2284 GCA_964531845.1 uncultured Nitrososphaeraceae archaeon | reverse complement strand
GGCTTTGGGGAAGGATTATTTCAGAAAAATTTAGGAGATAGTGTTAATGTAAAAACATATATTTTCAATGCCGGTCCTTCGGCGATAGAAGCATTGTTTGCAAAACAAATTGATATAGCTTATGTTGGCCCCAGTCCTGCCATCAATGGTTATGTAGTAACAAGCGGTGAAGGATTAAGAATAGTTGCGGGGGCATCAAGTGGCGGAATAATATTTGTCGTTAGAAATGATTCCAATATCAATTCCATCGCAGATCTAGATGGCAAAAGATTTTCTACCCCGCAACTCGGCAATACCCAAGATGTGTCACTTAAAACATACTTGTTAAACAATGGTTACAAAACAAAGGACAAGGGAGGAACGGTCGAAGTTTTACCATTAAAAAATGCTGATATTTTTGTCCTTATGCAAAAGGGTGATTTGGACGGGGCATGGGTAGCAGAACCTTGGGGAGAGAAATTGCTAAGTGAAACTAAATCGAAACTCTTTTTAGATGAAAGAGACTTATGGCCTGATGGCAAATTTACCTCTTCTCTTATCATTGTTAGAACAGATTTTCTACAAAATAATCAAGATATTGTAAAAAAGATATTGGAAACGCATGTAAATTTAACAAATTGGATCTCTGCAAATAAAGATCAAGCATATATAAAATTCAATGATAACCTAAAAAAAATAACAGGACAGACTATTCCAGAGAAACAGTTGATGGGTGCATTTGATAAACTGGAATTAACATACGAACCATTCAAAGAGACGTTATACAAAATGGCAGATAATGCATTTAATCTTGGATTTTTTAAAATTAAACCTGATTTGTCTAAAATATTCGATCTATCAATTTTAGAACAAATACTAAAAGAAAAACAACTGCCCAATATTTCAGAATAGAACTAGTAAAATTTTTTATTTCAGATTTGAAAAAATATCAAAATTTTTTGGATTTAAAATTTTATGGTTTTGACATTTCATTATGATTTTCGACCCAACTGGTGATTTCTATTTTATTTACATGAAGGCAGTAGATCAAAGACATTGGTGGAATCAGGTGAATCAGGGCTAGTTGTAAGATATACAATGTTTGAATTTGGATTCTTTTTTACAAATACTTTAACCTGTGAACCAAGTGGTGTATTTGTATAAAATTCGTGTGTACCGTTCATGATTGAATCTATGATTTTTTTTACAAGGACGAAGTCTCCGTTGTTCAACCTAACATGGGTAATACTTCTGGATTTATCTCTGGTTACGCATGTAATAAAATACTCACCCATTTGCTATTACCACTACTATATATGTTCAAGGCCTATATTATTTTTAAATGTAGTGGTTTATACTAATTTTTTTTTCCACGACTCTTCATAATTTTCAGTAGATGAAATAATTCTTTTATTTTTTATATCAGAAATAATGCAGTCCTCACAACTCCAAATTATCATTGGATTTATAAGATGCAAAATATGCTCTTGAGTAGATAAGTTACATTTATCCAGTTTTTTTCCGCAGGTATCGCATAAAAAACTACCCTCTCGATACATCGTGCCAATTTGACCCAAATTCATATTATCAATTACTCTATTACTTAAATTGAATTTATCTTGTATTTGTTGACGCCAGGATTTTTGAGGGATTGATTTTGAGAATAGTGTGAAATTGTCCACTATGTATAAAATATTTTTTATGATAAAACCAATAATGTTTATTTTTTTTGTCATTTCAAATAGAATTTTTTTTTACTTTGAATTAATAATTTTAAAAAACTTTATCGTTCTCGCTATAACAAATTATAAAAATTTGTATTTTGGTTTGTTAACTCGTCTAAAAAATGATAACTGTTAATTAATTCGTCTATTGGGATGTAATAATATTATAAATACATTATTTCAGTTCCTTGGCAATTTCTGGTAAAACAACAGAACCTGAATATCTGAACGAAAAATTTGCGTATGGAGTAAACCAAGTATTTTGAGGGTTTATTTCGACTATAAATCCATTGTTTTTATAAACTAGGTTTGGTAGTGAATTGACTGGTCCAACTTCAAGTGAGGTGCCTATGATAATCATAACATCACATGATGAGATAACATCCATCGCCTTGTTCCAATTTTTACTGGATAATGATTCCTCAAATAAAACTACATCAGGCTTTAGTATTGAACCGCAGTTATTACATAAAGGTGGAATTTCGCAATCAATATCAAAGGCATCCTTAAAATTGCAATTGATGCATTTTACATTAAATATATTTCCATGGAGCTCGACTAGATTTTTTGTACCAGCTTTT
>CAZHFI010000181.1:0-2287 GCA_964531845.1 uncultured Nitrososphaeraceae archaeon | reverse complement strand
GCAAATGGTTACAATAGTATGTTTTTGACTACTGGTGAAGGAGTTTTGGTCGTAGATTCTCCACCTAGCATTGGAAATAAAATATTTAGTGCAATTTCAGAAGTTACAAATGAACCAATCAAATATCTAGTTTACAGCCATGCACATAGAGATCACATAGGGTCGGCTTATTTATTTCCGTCCAACGTCACTATAGTTGGTCAAGAAAATACAAAGGATATATTAATCAATGCTAATGATCCGGATAGACCTGTTCCTACTTTGACATTTGTGAATCAAACCACCTTAAATATAGGAAACAAAACAATAAAATTATTTTATCCAGGTCAGTACCATCAAAGAGGAAATATTTTCATTTATCTGCCTGATCAAAAAGTTTTGATGGTAGTAGACCAAGTTATTCCCGGTAGTGTACCCTGGAAACACCTAGCATCAACCCCTGAAGTTCCTGCATTGATAAAGTCATACGATCTTGCTATGAAATATGATTTTGATGTTTACGTTCCAGGACACGGAAGGTTAGGTACAATAAAAGACATTCAAATACAGAAAGAATATGTAGATGATTTAAAGAACAGTTCAAAATTCGCTTTAGATACCGTTAACTTTACAAAGGTTACCCAAGATATTGATAAACAAAACTCTGCTGCAGTTACTGAGGCATATTTCAATGCAATGATCCAAGAATGTGTTAAACAAATTAATGATAAATGGAACGATAAACTTGCAGGAGTAGGTGTATGGACAGATGAGCACTGTGAAAAAATGATACAAAGTCTACGTGTGGATTAATTTTTAATAAAGATAAAAAAATGAAATCAGCAACAACTGTTGGTGAATACCTAATCAAACAACTGTATGGCCTAAACGTTAAACATGTATTTGGAATTCCGGGTGATTATGTGCTGGGATTTTATGATCAGCTTGCTAAAAGTAAAATCAAAGTTGTAAATACATGTGATGAACAAGGTGCAGGGTTTGCTGCAGATGCGTATGCCAGAATAAATGGGCTGGGAGTTGTTTGTGTAACTTATTGTGTAGGGGGATTAAAATTATTAAATTCTACTGCTCAGGCCTATGCAGAAAAATCTCCAGTCGTTATTATTAGTGGTTCTCCAGGATTACATGAAAGAAAAAAATCATCACTTTTGCATCATAAAATCCGTGAATATGATACACAATTTAATATTTTTAAAGAGGTCACTATTGCCTCTACTATACTTGATAATGTTGATACTATACCATCAGAGATAGAAAGGGTTGTGTCAGCCGCTGTAAGATATAGTCTGCCAATCTATATTGAATTGCCACGGGATATGGTGTATAAGACTATAACAAGTCCGACTGAATGCATTATTCCTGAGTTGACTACAAATGCAAATGCGCTAGAAGAGGCTACACAAGAATCTATATCAATGATCAACTCTTCTAAAAAACCAGTACTTGTTGCAGGGGTAGAAATACAAAGGTTCAACTTACAGAGGATTTTTTTGAAATTAATTGATAAAACCGGAATTCCATTTGTGTCTACACCATTAAGCAAATCAGTAATACGAGAAAACCATCCATCATATCTAGGTGTTTATGAAGGTGCTATGGGATTCAATAATGTCAGAGAGATTGTTGAATCAAGTGATTGTGTTATAATGTTTGGAACCTTTATGACTGATATTGATTTTGGGAATTCTCCAACACCTGTCAAACAAGGAAATACGATCAATGCTACAAGTTCAAAATTATCCATTGGTTATCATAACTATGATGATATTTCGCTTAGGGATTTTATATTGTCACTTATTAATTCAAATTCACTTGAAAATAAAAAAAATAACATTCAATCATTTTCATCTTTAAGACAAGAAAGGGTTTCCCCAAATTATAAAAAATATCCCAATCAGAAAATAACTGCAAACTTGATCTTTAAGGTTTTAGATAGTTATCTAACTGACAAGAATATAATAATTGCTGACGTGGGAGATTCGTTATTTGGTGGCCTTGATCTATTAATTAAAAAAAGAACAGAGTTTTTATCTCCGGCATATTATCTCTCTATGGGTTTTTCAATCCCAGCTGCAATAGGTGCCCAGTTGGCAAATAACAGACTTAGACCTATTGTTATTGTGGGTGATGGTGCATTTCAAATGACAGGAGTAGAGATTTCAACAATCGCTAGGTACAAGTTAAATCCCATAATTATTCTATTAAATAATGATGGATATAGAACAGAGCGAACAATTTTGGACGGAAAATTTAATGATCTTTATCCATGGAAATATCATAAAATTAC
>CAZHFI010000180.1:0-2290 GCA_964531845.1 uncultured Nitrososphaeraceae archaeon | reverse complement strand
TTAACAGAGCCTAAAAAGATAATAGTTCATCTATAGACATACCAACTTGAAACCAAGATTAATAAATCAGCAGTCATATTGGAGATGGCGAGTCGAATTCCAGAGATTAGGAAATTACCCAATGAAAGTTTGATAGACCCATCTGTCCATGGTATACCAAAAAATGCTGATATTGAAAAAAGACAGATAGCACAAAATATTCTCACTATTGACTCCGATTTTGAGAGAATTTTCTACATACTTTCAAATGGCGATATGTATATGGAGGAACCATTCTTTCGCCAAGAAAATCTCAATATGGATAATTTCGCATCCAGAGATTATTTCAAGGGAGCATTATCAACTGAGGATATATTTCTTGGAAATGTGATTTTATCGGTATCTTCAGGTCTTCCACAATTTAATATTGCCATACCATCGTATACTTTCAACTCCACTGCAGCAAAATCAACACTTCTGATAATCTAATGGGATTATTTGGAGACCAGGATACTTCTGTATATAATAGAGTATTACAATCTGTACCTTTTTTAAACAACGAAACTGCATTGTATGTAGATAATAATGGTAAAATCATTGCTAGTTCACCACCACCACCATCATTTAATTCTAAATATACAAAACCAGAGTTTATCTCATCATTTCAGTCTTTCAAACAGGTAATAAATGGTAAATCCGGAAATACAATTGAAGATATCGATGGGAAGAAAATGTTAATCGCGTATGAACCAGTAAAGTTCAAATCAACAACATGGGGAGTACTTTTGATTTCCAAATTAGAAAAATAAGTAGAATCATATTAATCAAATCAAAAAAATATGATAAACTTTTTTTAAAATCATACCAATTTATTGTGACTTAATTAATTTTATTTTTTTATCTAGTACAAATTAGACTATCTTCAAACATAGACAAATAATCATAAAACTGTTTTATCTCAAATAATTTAATCTTTATATATCTTGGAAAAAAAGAAGATATGAATAATAAATATGAAAATTAAAGCATTTGCTGCAAATTCTATTGGAGAGAAGCTAAACTATTTTGAATATAAAAGGGATTCATTAAAGAGTGATGAGATAGAAGTTGATGTCCAATATTGTGGGGTATGTCACAGTGATTTACACATGCTTAACAATGATTGGTTGATAACACAATATCCATTTGTACCTGGACATGAAATAATTGGAAAGATATCACAGATTGGTGATGATGTTGCAAATTTACAAACAGGACAAATTGTAGGTATAGGATGGAAATCAAGGTCATGTCAAAAATGCGAACAATGTATGACAGGATATCATAATCTATGTCTTTTGGGCGAGGATGTTATAGTCGGCAGGTATGGCGGATTTGCAAACAAAGTTCACTGTCAAGATGTATGGGCGATTCCAATACCACAAAATATGAATCCCAAAATCGCTGGTCCACTTTTTTGTGGAGGAATAACAGTATTTACACCACTATATCAGAATAACATAAAGGCTACAGACCATGTTGGAGTAGTAGGTATAGGGGGACTTGGTCATATGGCATTAAAGTTTCTCAAATCATGGGGTTGTGAAATAACAGCATTTTCAACAAATTACCAAAAAGAGAAAGAAGCAAGAGGATTTGGTGCACATCACTTTGTCAATACATCAGACAGAGAATCTTTGAAATTAATGCAGAATAGATTCAAAATGATCTTAGTTACAGCATTTGCGGATCTTGACTGGAATAGTTATGTAAATATGCTTAAACCAGGTGGAAATCTTCATATTGTTGGTGCGGTTGGAGCAATCAAAGCGCTGGATGTATTCCCTCTAATAAGTGGACAAAGATCAATCAGTGGCTCCCCAATAGGAAATCCGACAATGATAACAAATATGCTGGAGTTTTGCAATCGGCACAATATTGAACCCATGGTGGAAGAATATCCAATGTCAGATGTCAATCAAGCCTTTGAGCGACTAAAATCAGGAAAAACACGTTATAGGATAGTTTTAAAAAATGATTTTAATCCATGATTTTAATAACTAACAAAATTAGATCTATTTTTTAATTTTTGTTTCTATCACAAGTAATATAATTTAAAGGCTTATCAGAAATATACTTTCATGGTTATTAGATATCTGCAATAACTTTTTTAGTCGAAAATTGTCGTTTCAAAATTATTTTTAACAAATAGGAGAATATATTTAATCCTCTGTCAAGTAAACAGTTAGGAATTGAACATGCATGGTCAATATATGACTATTAATAAAAATCAAATAAAAAAATTAAAAATTAAGAAAAATTTTTAATTTAA
>CAZHFI010000179.1:0-2308 GCA_964531845.1 uncultured Nitrososphaeraceae archaeon | reverse complement strand
CTGCTATGTTTAATACTACACCATTCATTGACCATTCGTTTTGTGTATTTAACTTATCATGGGTTAGGCTCTTGTACTTTAACTTTGTAAAAGAATCAGGCACACTTACAAATTTTCCGTTAATTCCATCCATCATGAATGGAGCTCTAGGTAATAATTCATAAGGACCTGGGGCGTTTTGTGCTACTGCTTTGACAGTGTTTTTATCAGCATACGGATTTCCAAAATCGTAACCATCTATTAGAGCATAATATCCCTTTACAGACCCCAAATAAGGTGTTCCTATAGTTATTAAGGCTTTGACCTTATCAGTCCTTTCACTACTAGAAAGTATGTAAGATCTTGATAAAAGCCCTCCCATACTGTGTGCGATTAGAACGACTTTATCACTGTTAGTGTTTTTTAACACTGTTTTTATTAAATTATCAAGATCCGCGAAGTGGTTTGAATTATCAAGTCGGAAATCATAAGGAAATGTGTATAAATCCTTTCCCTCAGTGTAACCCAGTTCAACTTTGAGGTAATTCAAAAATCCGCCATAAACATCAATAACAGGAATTTCAACAAATTTATCAATAACAGGAATTGCAACAGATTGGAGTAACTCCTTATCATATTTGAATGGATTCACTTGAGTAACTCCATCTTTTTGAAGTTCCATTCCTGTAAGGGGTGGGAGTTTACTAGATGGTGAACTAGAATACCCAACAGATGGCCAAACTTCCATCGTCTTCCCATCTTTGATTTGTTTCATCTTAGTACCTCCAATGCCCGGAATGAATATTATTGGAATCAATGTTTCTTCTACGCTTGGTATGCATAATATGCCAAACGTACCTGGGGGCATTTCGGAACTGCATCCATCTGATTGTTGTACAGAGGTTTGAGCCGTCTGAACGAATTTTGACTTTCTATAATCAAATTGATTATTAGCTAAGCTCTGCTGGTAACCTACAGAAGTGAGAATTGATGAACTTATTAAGAAAATAAATAATACTGAAAGCACAGACTTTAGCAACTGGAAATACAAAATAAAATATTAACGAGAAATATATTAACCAAACTAGATATTGCACAGTAATATGTTATTGAATTTCCATCTAAATACAATTACTCTACTTCACATTCACCTAGGGAAATATCATATTGGTTCTACTTTAAATAACAATGACTAGCATCGTGTTTTTATATCAGCAAGATAATTGCATGACATGCCAAATACATATTGCAATTCATTAAAGAGTACACTGATAATTTGGATTTTCTTATTAACTCTAATTATGTTGAATAACTTGAAGGTCTTTGCTTTAGAATGGAGTGGTCCTCAGATGGATATAACTTATCCTGAAAATTGGATGCCTATTCCTAAGCAAGATTATGATGCAAGCTTCTCGCCTATTAATGATAATTCTGTATCTGTGAATTATTTTATACTTCAAGGAGATTTTGTTCAAATTGCAAAAAATAATAAAGATTATATATTAAAAAATGTGGGAAATCCATCTCTAAAACTTATAACAAATAGTCCAGGAACATATGCATTTGTATATTCATACTTTGTAAACGATAGAAATTATAATATTTATTGGCAATATCAAGAACTAACTCATTCTCGAGTTTTGGCAACATCATATTCGGCAGAATCTTCTAAATTCGACTATTACTGGAATGATTTTTCAAAATTTTACAACTCAGCTGTATTGGATAAAGCAAATGAACTAACTTATTCAATAGAACAAAATGAGAAGGATATTAAAATGATGCAGGATTGGATGAAACAAAGTGATAGTCAATTCGATAGTACACTGGAAATTCTAAAGAATACTCCGCATAGAATTTGTGAAGATCATTTGGTCGGTGACCATTACGTAACAGAATGCAGGACCGAATATGGTTAAGTTAATCGCTTGTAACAGCAAGAAAACATAGCCGTTATTTGTCTACTATGCTACTTCGTTAGTAATATCATAATTTGTGATTGTTGTATTTCAGTTAATTTCTTACCCGCTAGAATGAGTTTCAAAACTAAGATAATTTCATCAATTAGGATATTGGAAAATAAGTTCTATTTCAACAAAATATTAATCTTATATTTCAATAAAAAAATGATTGAAAAGCTAGTTATTAAATATTTTCAAACAACATTAAAAAATAAAATAAATTATCTTTATCTTTAAATTAAATACAGATTCAATTATTGTTAGTGACTATAAAAATCCTCATATCAATCATATTCCCAGGTTCTGTTTCAATTAGAACAAAACCTACTAAGTTCTTTTAATAATCTTTTATTTCCTATGCTTGTTAT
>CAZHFI010000178.1:0-2336 GCA_964531845.1 uncultured Nitrososphaeraceae archaeon | reverse complement strand
GACTAACTTTCCTATATTTCGCCAGCTCTCATTTTTGAGTTCTACCTTGTAGGCAAATGAATCAAGAGGACCATAAATTATTGGAATGGCTAATTTGTCCAATATTTTGAACACATCTTCGGAATAGACATCACATAAATGATTTGCGATTGCATTAACATCAAATTCTTTCATCAGGTCCAAAAGAATCATGACATCGTCTTCTTTGTGTACATGAACCATTAACTTATTTTTCTTGTTTAAAATATTGATGAAAATTTCAGTAATTGGATCTACCTCATCAAGACTTTTTATCTTTTCCTTTAACAATTTGGACGTTTTCTTTGCTTTTATAAAATTTTCACGTAACATAGCGATAGCGCCCATGCGTGTAGAAGGCCTTTCCCCCTTCCATTTCTGTGTACTTCTTGGATTATATCCTAGAGCCACTTTTATTCCAACATCAGAAATATAAGCATCATTAATATTTTTTGCAAAATTCTTGATAAGCACACATTTACCTCCAATTATGTTGCCACTACCTGGCAAAACTACAGAATAAAGTACGCCAAACTCAACAGATTCTTTGAAGGATGTATCATCCATGTAAACACTGTGCAAAGCATTAACAAGAGGAAAAATCGGATCCTTGTGTTCATTGGATTCATCTTCGTCAGCAGGTTCCCCAGACCTTATCATTCCAATATGACTATGTGGATCAATAAAAGCAGGCGTCATGGCACTGTATTCACCTATTATTTCGTGATTACCTTTCGGTTTTCCCTTTCCAACATATTGTATAGTATCACCTTCAAAACCCACAAACAGATCCTGTCTTTGCTCTTTGATACCATCATATAGGATACCAGTTTTGAATAATTTCATGTTTTAACCTTTGTATGCGTTGTTAATAAAATTGATTTTTTTATATTTTGTAAATCTATTTGTTTGATATTGTTTTAGTGATAAACCTAAGTATTTTTAGGTTTCAGTTATGATAAAAAGAGGTCATCATTTTAATCAACCAAAAAATAAGAAGTAGAAAGGTACACTTTTTCTGTGTCTTTTCTGAAGCCATCTATACAATAAAATATAAAATCAAGAAGTTTTTTTTATCTGTGACAATTGACTGATATAACAATAGTTATCCCTCTTGGTTTTAGAAAAACTCAGATGTTTGAAATTTCCAACATCAAATATTTTATTCCAAGAGTAATAAAAATTGATGACGGTGATACTGTATATTGGATAAATAGGGATTCTGTATCACACCATTTAGTTTCAGGCAATGTTGACGAAGGAAAACCTGATGGAATATTTAATACTATGGAAATTCTTTCACAAAGCTCTTTTTCAAAAAAGATTGAAAATGCTGATGGCATCATTCATTACTATTGTGTTATCCATCCATCAGAGCGTGGATCCATTATTGTAAACCCAAAGAAATCAAACAATATTTTACGAAATCCAGACTCCGTATCTCTAGACACAAATGAAAACCTGAACCTTCTTGAAGATATGGAAGCAAAACCAGAATCCAAACTATCTAGATATGTAGACCCAATAATTTTAGAGACCCTTAGAAAACCACATTCAGATATTTTAAAAAACAAAGTTTTAACAATTGTATTTTGGGATATAACTGGATTTTCTAGATTGTGTGAGAAATTGGATAATCAACCCCATCTTATCATTGGAATTTTACAAGAATTTTTCAACCAAGCTGACATTATAATACACAAGTATGGAGGAATTCTAGATAAATTTGTTGGAGATAGTATTTTAGGGATATTTGGATACAAAGATGAAATTTATGAAGACCGTGAAAATATTGGAAGTCTAAAGAATGCAGCGAACTGTGCGATAGAAATGGACAAGTCATTTGAAAGTATTAAAAATGAATGGATAAATATATGGCATTCACAGTTTAGTATTGATGTAGATGAGGTAAATCTAAAATGTGCTATCCATAGAGGTAATGCATTGGTTGGAAAAATTATAACACAACAAAGGGATCAATTTACAGTACTTGGAACCACTGTTAATTTTACAAATAGATTAGTGGACAGAGCTGAAAACAAAAGAATTGTTGTATCCAAAGAAGTAGCTAAAAAACTTGAAAATAGATTCAAGTTTAAAAAAATAATGATTAGTCCGCCAGATAAAATAAAATCCTTTGAGAACGTAGAGGAATACTACCAACTTTTGTATTAAAATAAGAGGATGCATGATAACATTCTGGTGTTTTATGGTTTTAATTTTTTAAAAGAAAACCAACCATATACAAATATTTTAAGGGTTGGAAAAATATTTGCTTTTTATTTCTCTAAATATCTGTACAAATTCAAATAAATATC
>CAZHFI010000177.1:0-2337 GCA_964531845.1 uncultured Nitrososphaeraceae archaeon | reverse complement strand
TTTGGCAAATAGTCTTATTGTTTATAGGAGGTTAATTTTGGGATAGGCTCTTAATTCAATTGTAACTCTAAATTTTTATTTTTTTAGTACCTCACCTACAAAATGTTGCCGTTTGCCATCAATCAGATTTAATTTATAAAGACTCGACCAGATTTTAAACAAAAATATTTCATTTTTATTATTCATTCCAATATTTTTCTAGTATTCATAAATTTACTATAATCATTGAGTTGAAATCACGATAAATATTAAGTTGTCAATTTTAAATATTTATTTCTCTAGTTTCAATTCCTATTTTCTAAAGTAGATATGAAGGACTTTTTAACTAAATTTAATAAGATTTTTGGAAAATTACAGAAATACATCATAAGAATATCTGATTAATAGAGACCAATAAATGTTCTTTGTTTAATTTACTAGGATCGACAAAAAATATAGATGACAACAAATGTAAAAAATTATGTATATTATTTTAAGCAATAACTGTTTTTAAAACATGTCTAACGTTTCTACAACATCAACGCTTTAAGTAAAAAGCAATAAATTTCAATGGCTTGTATTAATTTTGATTTTTTATTTTATTTAGTTAAATTCTAGTTATTGACTAATTTATTGTTGTATTAAAATAAAAAATCCAAAAATGATGGATGGGGCTTTACTAATAATATGGTCAGCAAACTTGATTTATATTTGATTATACTGACTTTCTAGCCAAGTAGTTTGAATACTTTTTATATTGTGTTTTTATCAATATTTATTTTAATATTCCAGTTTCAATAAACCAATCATAAGGGCTATTGCAAATATTGAATCTTTGATGTAATATTTATAATATCAGACTTAGATATGATTCCAACAATTTTATTTCCCTGATTTAGGATGAAAATAATATTCATTTTTTTATCCATCATCTGTTTTAAAGCATCAAATACATTATCTTTTTCCTTCATTATTATCAATTTGTTTCTTGGAATCATTATGTCCTTAGCGGTAAATTCGATTCTTTTCTCTTTAGGTACACCTATAATAGAATTAATAGTTACAAGTCCAATCAGTTCATCTTTATCGTTCAAAACAGGAAATGAACTTTTAAAATAAATCCTAAAATAATTATTTAACATTTCTTCCAGAGTTAAATTAAATTTTACCGATATCACTTTGGCATTCATTATATTACCAAGTTTTGATTTAGATAACAAGTTGCTTAATTCTTGATTATGTAGGTATGACTGGGATTGATTATTTAGAAACAGACCAATTAACAAGATCCAAAGACCTTCTATGAATGATCCTCTAACTATATTTACAAAGCCAATGCCAATGAAAAAAAATGAAATTATAGTTCCCGTTTTAACGGCAATTTTTGTAGATTGGTAGTAGTTTTTTTTCCATCTAAATAAACATGCTCGTAGGATTCGGCCTCCGTCCAATGGAAATGCTGGAATCAGATTAAATAATCCTATGATGACATTAACGGTTGCAACATAAGTCAATATCGCCGTTAGTATCTTGGAAGCAAAAAAAGAACTTTCCCCAAAACCCTCGGTTAACAGTAATATCAAACCAAATATCATAGCCAAGACGAAACTAGTGACAGGTCCTGCAATCGCAATATTGAGTTCCTTTCTAAAGTCTCGCGGTTCTTCTTGAATATCAGAAATACCACCAAAAATAAATAAAATAATTTGTCTGACTTTAATTCCATACTTTACAGCTACTAAAGAATGAGCCATCTCATGAAGTATTATAGAAACAAAGAGAAGTATAGACCCGGAGATTCCAATAAACCAATACTCACCTGATGTCAGGTTTGGATACAAAGAAGGCATAAGCTGTGTTGAGATTGTCCAGGAAATCAGAATAAAAACTATTAGAAATGTAAAATGAATCTTAATTTGAATACCTTTTATCTTTACAATATTCAACGACATTGTATGTTTATTGTAAAACAAAAATAAAAAGATGTACTTTCGATGTTATAATGCAACACATCCGAAAATAAATCAATTAAAAAGATGTCCGACAAAAAGAAAATTGATGGACCCATACCCACGACCGACACTGGTTTCTAGATGAACAATTATAAAAAGATAAAAAGAAATAGAATATAACAACAATGAAGATAAACTAAATTTTAATACAAATATTTTAATTATAATCTCCACAAAAGAAAAGGAAATAAAAAAATAGGCGAAATTCATTTTATATTACAAGCTATATTAATATAACTTAAAATTTGAGATTAGCAAAACTTTCTAAAGCCTTTAAAAAGATGTGGATAATATCATATCTCTAAGTTAAATCAAAAATATTAAAAGCAGTAATTTGGTTCTAATA
>CAZHFI010000176.1:0-2346 GCA_964531845.1 uncultured Nitrososphaeraceae archaeon | reverse complement strand
ATTTTTATCATAATCGTACTTTTTGGCCCTGGATAACTGGAATGGAAATGCTAGCCAGAAGTAGGTTTAACAGAATAGAGGAATGCAACAGTCTACTTTCAAAATTGGCTAGTAAGGATACTGTAAATATTTTAACATTTTATGAATGGGTTGACCCCAATACGGGAAAAGGAGGTGGCGCATTTCCTTTTAGAACAGGAATTTGTGCAGTAAGAACAGCAATTGACCATGTGATAAATAGTTTACAATAAATAATTTTGTAATTGGATTTAAATCGGCTACAGAAAAAGAAAAATCTAAATAGAAAATTCGATTTGTATATTGGATTTTTAAAATCCTACGCATACTATATTCTTTTTATCCATAATTTTTTAATTTTTTATATTATCTGGTATTATTGATAGTTCAAAATCTTTTATTTATTTATTAGCTAATTATGGATATGTCCTGTGCCGAGGGCAAAACTTGGATAAAGTGTCATTCCACCGTCAATGAAAATTGTTGTTCCGGTAATATAGCTGGCTTTATCGGATGCAAGAAATTCTACTACCTCTGCAACTTCTTGTGGGTTTCCTATTCGGCCTAACGGAATTTGTTTTATTACCCGTTGAAGCTCTGTTTTATCATCTCTTAAAGTTCTATTCATGTCAGTATCTATTGCACCAGGTGCAACTAGATTTGCACGGATATTTTTGCCAGCAAATTCTAGAGCCATCGTTTTTGTCATCATTTCAAGGCCTGCTTTTGAAGTAGAATATGGTATATAGTGAGGTTTAGGGATTATCTGGTGCACTGATGAAATATTTATAATACATCCACCTGTTGGTCCTTTCTGTTTTTCCATGTACTTTATTGCTTCTCTGCTGCAAACAAATGGACCCGTCAAATCCACTCCAACAATCCGGTACCATTCCTGAATACTTATTTTTTCCATTGGTGTATCTCTTTGAATAGCGGCATTATTGACCAATACATCTAGTCTGCCAAATTTTTCTATGGTCTTTTCAATAAGATGTATGCATTGGTCTTCTTGAGAAATATCGGCTTCAATGGCAACAGAATTACATTTACTATCTGTTATCTCATCAACTACTTTCTGTGCTTCTTGTTTGTTTGTAGAATTTATAACTATTGCCGAGAAATCTTTTGTATCTGCAAATTTCAAGGCAATGGCTTTTCCTATTCCTTTGCTAGAACCGGTAACTATTGCAACTTTCTCTACCATGAGATCTCTTTGGCTACAAAGTCTATAAGTGAATAACAAATAATATTGCATCCATCCACTGCAATAAGGAACATATCTTCAAGAGTGGCAGGTACAAATTATCTTAAATAAAGTAATTTTAATTAAATTAATGGTTAGAGCAAGAAAAATAATTGATAAAACTTCCAATACGGTCACTTTATCTAAAACATTTTTTGATATTAGCCATTTAATCAGTGAAAATATTTCTGTATATCCTGGAGACCCAAAACCAGAATTTGATAAGATATCTACAATAGAAAGTGATAAAGTCGAAGTCACCAAGATAACGATGGGATCCCATACTGGGACTCATATAGATGCAAAGAGACATTTCATAGCTGATGCTACAGGTATTGATAAAGAACCTTTAAGAAAATTTATAGGACAAGCACAGGAGATAGATTTTTCAAAAAAACCAAAAGTGAAGGCATAGGTTCCTCTGATTTGGATAAATATTCAGAGATTTTAAAAGATGATGATATATTGTTAATATATACAGATATGGATAATAAAATTAATAATGGATTTAAGATTACAGATTTTAATTATTTAGAAGTATCTGCAGCACAATGGCTTGTTGACCATAAGATAAAGTGTGTTGGAATAGATACGTTTAGTATGAAAAATTTGGGCAAAAGGAGGGAATAGTTCATAAAAAACTATTATCAAATGGCATTGGCATAATAGAAAATCTAAAGTCAAATTTTGTAAAATTTACAAAAAGAAAAGTTTTTCTGGTATGCATGCCACTTTTGTTCGAAAATATTGATGCATCTCCAGCCAGAGCGATAATATTTGAAATGCCTAGTAAATAGTTTAAAAATAGTAATAACATGGATTAAAGGCTATACTAACTTCGATATATATAGCTGCAAATGTCCTATTTTGACATATACATGCAGACATACCTGCATACATGCATACGTAAAGATATGGTAACAATGGTGCTAAAAGAAATTAAAAATTCTCCAAATCTGCAAGCAAAGAATTGATAAGTATGATATACAAATTTTTTGTATAACCATTTATTTGAATGCCTGTAAACTGGAATAGATAGTTGTGTATATTTTGAAGGCTAGATTTACATAAACAAGAAAATG
>CAZHFI010000175.1:0-2347 GCA_964531845.1 uncultured Nitrososphaeraceae archaeon | reverse complement strand
TTTAAATGTTCTTTAAATCTAAATCCCATTTACACAAATTATTTTACAGACTCTGGAGATCAGATAAAATGAACCGAATTTTAAATTCTATCATACTGATATTTGTTACATTGGCGTTAGCAGCATGTTCTGAAGAACCGCCGAGCGTGAGGGTAAGTAATGAAAGAGCGACTAAAGCAAATGTTCAATTTAAAACTGTGAATAACACCCTTAATCAGAATGATGTTGCCGGTGGAACTATAACTAATTACCAGGATGTACCGGAAGGTAAAATTGATGTAACTGCGGAAATACAAAATGAAAATGTATCACCTACTACAACATTTAATGCATCGAAAGATAATAATTATACCATTGTGATTATGAATACAAATCCACCTGTTCTAAAGGTGAGTGTAACTGATAAGTAGCTTCCATTTCGGGGAGGGTTGCTATTATTTATCTTGAACCAATTTTCAAGAGGAAAAGATCTAACATGATATTCATCGTGACAAATATTACTTAAAAAAAACTGATCTTATCGCCTTTCTCATAACCTTAAAATTGTCAGTTAAAACCCGACAAGTAAACAGGTTTACGCAGATTTTTTGTTGAAATACTTTTAAACCAATAACGAACTTCGAACCTCGTTGTCATAAATAAGTGCTGGACCTATTTATAGGAATAATATTTCGGAAATCGAAACTTATAATGAATAGAAATTTTAAAACGCACTAGTTATATTGCAAGGCAAAAAGATACAAAACTAATTTTCTTTAATAATAGTATAGGAATAACTAAATAAGATTTCTGACTTATCATGAAAAGTCATTTCAAGGCATAGCATTGCCAGACTGTTCACAGGACTCCTTGGGAGAGCAATCTGTGCGGAATTGAAGATTTCTCTCCCGATTTAACCTTTTCAGCTCTCTACAAAATCGGGATCGAAATGACATCTTGTATTTTTCAGATGTCTTAGTACATTATTAATTATGATTAAATAATTATATTTGACAGCACATTTATTGTTCAATAGTATAATAAAATCTGAAGCACAAAATTGCAAGCACGAGCAGATGATACAGTATTAAAATGAATTTATTTATTAAAATACGCAAGATAAAAGTAATAGCTGTTTTAATAGCTGCATTACTCTTTACATTTCAAATTTTCCCCTGGCAGGCAACACAAACTATTTTACCCGCAAACCCAATTGAGTGCGGTATAAGTGATTTTGTAATTATTCCTTTGCTTAGCTCTACTTTTAATTTGGTAAAAGACGGCAGACAAAATCTCGAACAAAAAACCGATACAAATGATTGTGACTACAAAAATGATTTAATCCTAACAAGCAATATCAATAATTACAAAAAGTTAAATCTGGGGGAACTTTTTACATTTCAAAGATTCAGCACTTTTCTCACCGCACAATTTTCTACCAGCACATAACGTTTCTTTCAATTCTTTAAAGGTGTTTTAAAATCAATTAGGCCATCTGAAAAAAAACAGATGTCATTTAGTACAATTGAAGAATCTTCAGTTACCAAAGATTTCTCAGTCCTCCGATAGAATCGGAATCCTTCGAAATGACATTTTATAATTATTCAGAAGCCGCCAATTAATTATTATTGAAAGGAATATTTATATGCAAACCGAAGAGAAAAAAAATAAATTTTCGGATGATTTTATACTCTATTTATTTATAGGAACCTTAGCGATTGGTTTCCTTGGGATTATAGTGTACATAGTATACGGCACATTTTTTACGTGATTGGTTAACGGACCTTACGCAATGTACGTTATCAAGTGACTACAGCAGATATGCCGGGCACTAACTTAGAACAATTATCTTGGGCTTTTCCAAAATTCCGAGGGAACCTGTTAGTGGGAATCCTTCGGACAGCCCATTAATAACTTAAATAGTGGCTAAAGCCAGGGTTCCCTGCTTTTGTGCCAACCCCGCCATGAATGGCGGGGTTTGAGCATAGATATTTTGCATAAGGTGACTATTAAAGATAAAGTATACAATAACCTCATCATGCATTAGTTTTGCTTGTCATTTCGATCCCGATTCATGAGAGTGATTTGCAGGATTAATCGGGAGAGAAATCTTTTTCAGCGTACTTTCGTAGATTTCTCTCCGTAGGAGTCCTTCGGACTAGCTGGCAATGCCATCCATCGAAATGACATTTTATAAAGGTTTATTTGCAAATAAGATTTATCTAACTTTAATACTTTAGAATAATAATGACTTGTTATGTATAAAAATTTATTAGAGATTTTCAAACCAGATGCAGCAACGCCTCGGGAGACTGATAAGTCCAAAATTGATAAAAATTACAGAAAATTCCGCATCGGAGTATTTTTA
>CAZHFI010000174.1:0-2353 GCA_964531845.1 uncultured Nitrososphaeraceae archaeon | reverse complement strand
CTTTGCCGAAAATCCACCAACAAATTCTGATCTGGAACCTATATTCATAGAATTATTGTCATATTGTTGACTAATATTGTTATTGAAGAATGTAGATTTATTGTCTGAATTGTTGGATAGTTGACCATAGATTTCACCTGGGTAAGTTAAAACGATAAATGCGATCAAACTAATGGGGAGCGATAGTAGAATTTTATTAATATTTTCCATATCTATAGATTGGCCCACATCGTATAAATCAATTATAATATCAATACACAGAGAAAGTTTCGTACAATTTTTTGGATCCTGCAAAATTACGTAGTTGATAAATATCAATAAGGATCTGTTATTATAAGAAATATTACTACAGGTAAAGTTACCAGAAAAAATACAAGCAATTTTACTTTTTTATTTATCATATTTAAAAGATTATAATTGACAATAAAACCGACATTAAAATCTTTATGTAACTGTATATGTGAACCCAAAATTTTTTAAAACATTTAGAAAATCCCACTGTTTTTTTATATCAATTCCAGTCTTTGAAATACTATACAATTTCCTTATGATCAAATTTTTATCCTTTACAAATGAAACTGGTACGTGCATTGCAACCAGAAATCCCTTGGTAGCAAACAACTTTTTCCAGTCATCTGGATACTGCAAATGCACTGGAGTAAAATCGAGTGGAAGAATCTCATCTGGTGATTGGTTATTTATATTCTTGCGTTTCCACAGGTATCCTATATATCCGGGACTTAATTTTAAAGGGTTAGTGGTTTTAGGCTTTATCACTAATTCCATAATTTTCGGATCATGTGTCCGTCCTACAACTATAAATGAAGCTCCCCCATATCTACTATATGTTTTTGACTTTTGTTCTTTAGATTGACTATATCCTATCATTTTTTTTCTAAAAAAACCTGCGATATGGATCTGTAGTATAGTTGTTTCGGGTTTATATCCAAATAGTTTAAGATATTCTCTGATTTCGGCTCTTCTATTTGATGGGATTTGAAAAGATATTATTTGATCTTGAATAGAATTATTCGATATTACGGCTGATGATAGAAAATTTTGTTTATCACTCATTTCATTTTTTATATTACTATTCTTTATTTTTTGATTTTTGTACATATTAATTATTATTTTATTGTTATCTTTGCTTATAACCGGTATAGCAAGCATAGAATTTTAATTAATAAATAATATTATAACAATATGCGTTCACTAAAATATATATTGACTGAAGGCATACACGATTACATGGACATTAATGAAAAAATAAAAAATATAATCGTGCCATCAATATTGATAAGCTTATTTTTATCCACAATATTGTCTTGGAGTTCTTTTTCACAACCCATTGAGAATTTATCCACTAACAATGATGTTAATACAGCAGATGAATTAAATCCATCCTGTGAGCTTACTATCCCTACAGTACAGGGACCATACTATAAAGAGGGTTCACCTATAAGAAATGGAACATTTTTTGAAGGAAATGGTGACAGATTGATACTCACAGGCCAAGTCATGAACTTTATTGACTGCAAACCAATAAAAGGAGCCATCTTAGATTTTTGGCAGGCAGATTCGAATGGAAAATATGATAATACAGGTTTTAATCTTAGAGGTAAAATAGTTACTGGCGAAAACGGAAATTACAAATTAGACACAATAATCCCCGGTAGTTATTCTGCGGGAAATATTACAAGACCCGCTCATCTTCATGTAAAAGCATGGATACCAGATAATCCAGGTAATCCACAATTGGTTACGCAACTGTATTTTGAAAACGATCCGCATAGAGATGCTTTTGTAAAAGATCCTTTGATATTGAAAATAACACAAAAAAATGGAACAAAATTTGCTAACTTTGACTTTGTTTTAGAGGATTACAGAAATTTCGGAAAATGAAAAATTGAAGATAATTTGATATAATTTTATTTTTTTTGTAAACCAAGTTAAATCGATGTAAAAATATTTGGAAATTCCAATTATTTTAAATCTAGGATGTTGATTGTTGGTTATTATATTATTATTGAAATAGAACTTGTGTTGTATAGACTTTTGCATTGACAAAACAAAAAATGTTCAATTATAATTTTCTATTCAAAATTTATATTTAACAAATATTTTATATTATAATAAATCTGAAATACATAAATAAAATAAATGTGAAATATAAATATTTTCAACCAGTCAATAGTCTTCTAAACTCTACAATATTATACAGATGATGGTTGACTGTCTTTTAGTTTCAAATTCATTATCTAGTTTGTTAGATATCGGTTGAAATTGGTGTAATACAATTTGTGTTTGTGGGAATGGCCCAACAGATGGTGAATATCAATTCAATAGAATAAAA
>CAZHFI010000173.1:0-2405 GCA_964531845.1 uncultured Nitrososphaeraceae archaeon | reverse complement strand
CCAACAAGTATACCTACTAGAAGACTTGTAGTAATTATCTTCATTGTAAGCGGTAACAAAAAAATCATATATAAATTTATCATGATAATTATTACTAGAAAATTATGTAATAATATAATTCGTATATCTTTTATCTTATCTTTTTCAGAATTTTTATATGATTTTTCATTTTTTTTAATATTATTTTGCCAATTGTAGACATTGAAAAAAATTATTTTATATTTAAACAGATCCCGCCTTATGAGGCAATTTTTAACATTTTATTTTCTCTTTTAAAAGAAATAATAGCTTTTTTAAACATACTTAATGAGTTGATGTGTTTCATTAATCAGAGAGACTAATTTCGTTTTTTGTTTTTTTGGCTATTTTCTGGATTTTTTAATTGATAATTACGGATATTTGTAATTTCTTATTAAAATCTTTTAAATGATAGGCTCTTGTAAATCATATAAACTTGTTATCTAAAAGTTAACGAAAAATGATCTTTATTAGATGCCATTACAGTATACAAACTATGAAATCAATGTCAAGGTTGATTGCCATGGCAGTTTCAATGTCAATGGCTTGTATCTTTTCATTGGTAATACTTTCTACACCACAAAATTTCACTCCAGTATTTGCACAAAGTAACGCGATGACAACAAATAACACAGTTCAAACTGTAAATCCCATGGATCAAATTATTTCAGAAGGGGCTCTAGCCAGGGATGCATTTCATATCTTTACATCAGAAATTGAAAGTGTAGATGAAAACAGACTGAAAATTTCCGGTGATACATATACCCAGCGTACGATCGCAGCAAACAAAGGACAGGATGTTAGTGTGTACTTTTACAATCTGGATGATGTAAAAACAGAAAGACATTCATTTACGATAGACCCATACAAAGTTGATGTGGACCTGGGGTTTGGAGAATCAGGTAAGGCAACATTTACTGCAAACACAACAGGAATTTTCAAATATTATTGTAAATACCATCCAATAGTAATGTCTGGTCAATTGATTGTATTACCATAATCTTTTTCTTTTTTTAACTAATCAAGGTTTTATCGTGTTTAATGATCAAATTTGCGTTTACTATTTATGATAAGTTTCTATTTGAATAGTGGTATGTGTAATGTTGAATTTATTCTCAAGAATTGATTGAATTTCTTTGAGAATTATTTGTGATTTACTTAAATCATATACTGTTACATGGGTAGTTAGTGCATCAAATCCAGTGGTAATCTTCCATATATGCAAGTCAAAAACTCCACTAACTCCTTTTATTTCCAAAATGGATTTTTTTATATCCTCGTATGAAATATGTGGAGGAACTCCTTCCATCAGTATGTGTATTGACCTTTTTAAGAGACTCCATGTCCTGGGCCATATCAAAATTGCAAGTCCAATGCTAATTATGGGGTCTATGATATAATATCCTGTAAATAGGATAAGAATCGCAGAAATTATTACAGCAACTGACCCCAAAAGGTCTTTTAGTATTTCAAGATATGCTCCTTCCATATTTAGGTCATGCTTGTCATGGTTGTGCAAAATTTTCATGCAAACCAGATTTATGATTAAACCAATTACTGCGACTATGAAAAGCGGAACTGCATGAATTTCTGTTTGATGTCCACCAAACAGTCTCAAATAAGCTTGATAAATAATATAAAAAGAAAGAAGTAGTGTTATGATGCTGTTGACCAGTGCTGCAAGGATTTCAAGTCTATAAAATCCGTATGTCTTTTGAGGAGTGATAAATTTTTTTGAAGAAAATGTTATAGCAAATAGAGAAAACCCAATTCCAGCAGCATCTGTAAACATGTGACCGGCATCTGAAATCAGAGCAAGACTATTAGAAAAGATTGCGGTAAAGAGCTCTACTAAAATAAAACAAGATACAATTAACAGAACTATCTTTAATTTTTTTATGTCTGATGAATCCATTTTATTATCGTTATTTGCATCATTATGTTCAGAATTCAATATTATTAATACTCATATTGATGTTAAGGTTTATTATTTAATGTTTTAAATTAAAAATTATGATAATTTATTGGTTTTGTAAAATTGTGTATGAAAATATGTTTGAATCAGAAATACATTAATGTTGAAATGATCTTTAAATCGGAAATTCTAAATGTAAAGGACAGATTTTTTTATATATATAATATTAGGTAACTTTCATCATTTAATATCAGTTTAGATATGAATAAAAATCGTATTCTAAAAATATTATAATCAATAAACTTGCTATTGATTTATTGATCTGACTAAGGTTAAAAAGAGAATACTTTTAACATTATGATTGTCATATAAAAAATGACATATCTATTTATTTCCATTTATCTCAGGAATTATCTTGGGCTGGTAGTTCAGTGGTAGAATGTTCGGTTCGCATCCGAAAGGTCGCGGGTTC
>CAZHFI010000172.1:0-2405 GCA_964531845.1 uncultured Nitrososphaeraceae archaeon | reverse complement strand
TTTTTATTTTTTTTAATTTAATTCCAATTAACGTACTATAAAAAATAAAGTTCAACATTATTATTTCAGTATATAGATTACACTAACTCTATGTCATCTACACAATCTCTCCGAAATGATCACATTTTAATTGAAAAAATGTTAAAATCACTAGATACTACCAAAAAATTACTGGTTGATGGCAAACAAATACCTAAAAATATTTTGGAGCAAACAATTGATTTCACTAAAAATTTTACAAACGTATGTCATCATGGAAAAGAAGAAGATTCTTTATTTCCTAATTTGGAAAAAAATGGAATGAAAAGAGAAGGAGGACCAATTGCGAGAATGATATTTGAACACGAGATAACGAATCAACTCGTCGAAAAAATAGAAAAATCCTGTCAAGAATATCTGCAAACAGGTAATAACCAGAATTTGGTAATTGATATACAAAAGTACATAGAACATGTGTCAAGTCATTTAATGAAAGAAAATTTTAGATTGTTTGTTATGGCAGATATGATTTTAGGAAATCAAAAAGAATACATAAATAATGAACTTAAAAAGACAGAGGATTCTAAATTAAAAGAAGTTGGAAAATCCAGAGGACATTATGAGAACCTAGTGGAGAATATTGATTTAGATCTTAAAGATATATTATAATATATTATCATGAAAATTTTATGATATTATGATAAAGTATTTCAATAACCACTGTCGATAATGTAATATACATACTAGAAAAAAAAAGAAAAATAAAATTCCTGCAAATGAAGTAAGTTCGCAGGAAATACAAGTATTTCTTGATGTATTGAAGGATAGAGATTATACAAAAATAAGAGAATTGGAAAAAATTTTAAAAAATTCTTTAGATAGCATCAAAATTAATACCATTTTAAAATACTTAGAAAGATCAAATCAAATCGAGATTGATTATGAAGGAAATATAATATGGATAAAAAAACAAAAAGAACAGATAACTTTTTCCGAAAAGGCGGTAATGGATAAAAATTTCATTGATTATGTTAAAGATAAAAGAGATTAACAAAAATTATCAAAAGATTTCTATATTGAAAAATTCTTATTATGATGTAGTTGATTTCAGATAAAAGTGAAGACATTAATTCGTTTACAGATGATGAAAAAAATGGACTGTATAAGGCTATATTCTCAAGAAGAGATGTCCGTTCACAATTTACAGGAAGAGAAATTCCAGATAATGTCTTGGTTAGGATTTTAAATGCAGCTCATCATGCACCATCAGTTGGATTTTCTCAACCCTGGAGTTTTATATTGATAAAAAATTATGAAACACGTCTAAAAGTTAAAGAATCGTTCATTAAAGAAAGAGAAAAATCGATTAAAATGATTAAAAATAATGATAGAAAAAGTAAATATATAAAATTAAAATTAGAAGGAATAATCGAATCTTCAATAAACATTTGTGTTACCTACGACCCTAAAAGATTCGGTCCATTTGTTCTTGGTAGAACTTCTATTCCAGAAACTGGAGTTTACAGTGTATGTTGTGCGATACAGAATTTATGGTTATCAGCAAGGGCAGAGGGTATAGGATTAGGATGGATAAGTATCATAAAAAATCAAGAGCTAAAAAAAATTTTATCTATCCCCCGATATGTTAATCCGGTAGCTTATTTGTGTTTAGGATATGTTAACGAATTTTCTGAAAAGCCAGACTTGGAATCTTCAGGATGGTTAAAAAGAATGAGTTTAAATGATGTAACATATTTTGAAGAATGGAATAAAAAAAGTAATATCGGAGATTGGAGTAGTCTTGATGAACTAATAAAGAAAAAAAACAAATTTAATTATAATATTTGAAAATTTTTATGCAAAGATACTAATCTATAAGATACATATAATAATTTAATAAAGATGCAGACTTATGTCAAATGTTCTATTAAATCAGTCAACATTTAATGAACTAATATAAATCAAGGATCTCAAGTATTTTCTTCACATACTGATTTTATTTTATTGAATATCATAGGTATTTAAACATACAATGATAGCCAGTTGTATATGTATAATGACTCTAAAATCTTTTTTAATCCAAAGATAATAATCATAAAATCCTTTAATCTGTTCTCGAACATTTATTAAAATTCATTCTTACGGGCTCTGTTAAGTTAAGATAACTTCATCTCCTAATTCTATTTTAAATTTATCATTTTTGAGATCATTATACATCAGTACTTAAGATGATATCCAATTATGGGTGTATTTCAGATCACAATTTCTTCTTCCAGTACATGGATAGTAATCATCAAAACTTTCTATTCTATCCTGTCCTTGAATCTTTACCAAAAATTTGTTCAATTTCTTATCAAAAATTTTCATACGGTGAATGCAGATAGTGTTTTAATCCCAATGCACCGCAGGCCTCTGGGTACCAAGTA
>CAZHFI010000171.1:0-2407 GCA_964531845.1 uncultured Nitrososphaeraceae archaeon | reverse complement strand
AATAGAAAATGCATATAGTGATAAAAAATTCATCATGTTTAAAATTGCAAGTTCATACTCAAATTCGTGGCAACTCCAAGAAGCGATAAAATACTTAGATAAAGTTTTGGAAACACAACCAGAAAATATTAGTGCAATACATTTTAAAGGAATCAATGTAGATAAAATGGGGGAACATAAAAAAGCGATAAAATATTTTGATAAAGTTTTGGAAACACAACCAGAAAATATTGGTGCAATTTTTGCAAAGGGAATTTCTTTAGATAAAATGGGGGAACATAAAAAAGCGATAAAATATTTTGATAAAGTTTTGGAAACACAACCAGAAAATATTGGTGCATTAAAAGCAAAGTCTATTGCATTGATGAATATAGGAGACTACCAATCTTCAATGAAATACAATAAACAAATACAAAAAATTTCTAAACAGAATCAATGATTGATTTTGTTTCATGTTGGAAGGTCAGCATTTCCGGTAAATAATACACCTAAAAAATTTTATTCATGTAAATGTTTATTATAAATCAGAGAACTATCCCTATTAATGTGATTTTACATTTAAATGATATCGAAGTTTTTTCTATCATTTTATTTTAACTATAATATTTTGTATATTGTCATAGAGGTACCAAAATTCAAATTATACATTTATACAATATACATCAATTTTAAGCCCTAACACAATTCTTAAACAAGATATTAGAATTTTAAAGTGATTCAACCATTTTTGCAATAGTATCGTGATCTGAACAAGTAGGATTGTTTTTTAAATATTCAATGAGGTCTAGTTTGGCATCTTTATCATTTCCCAAATTTGATCTGGCAATAGCCCTATTCTTATAAATACTTGTATATCTAGTTGGATTTACATTAATGGCCATAGAATAGAATTTCTCCGCATTTGTATAGTCCTGTTGTTTGATATAATAATTTCCCAATCCTCTTAAAGCTAAGAAATGTTTTGGATTAATCAGTATTACTTGCCTTAAATATGACAATGACTCAGAGTTACCCAACTCATTATAAACACTCCCTAGTAAAAACAATGCATAGGAATTATCTTTATCAATGTCAATTGCTTTTTTTAATAAACTGATGGCATCGTTTAATTTTCCATAGGCAAGCCATTTTTCAGCCTCTAGGCATAATGTATTTGAGTTTACATTTAGTAAAAAATCCTTTTCAATAATTTTTTTCATGTCATTTGGAATTATAAGTACTGTCAAGTTATCATCCTGTGTCCATTCTGATTCAAACTGTTGTTCGGGTACTGCTCCTAATGTATCTGGTTTTGGAACATATAATATTATCCTTCTTTCGTCATCATCATAACCTGATACTATTGTTGCATGTTGTATTATATCGCCTACCCCAGGCAGAATTACTATTGGAGGAATACTTTGGTCAATTCTTTTTTTTAGGTCCCTTAATGATCCTTTATAGGCATAATATGAAAATCCCTTTGCTTGAATAATTTTTAAACCTTCAAAAATTATAGAGCCTTTAATTTTGTTATCAGTTCTAGTGGCATACAGTTCGTTTGGAACGGTCAGGTCTTCTCCCCAGTATTTAGCAACAACATTGATAACCAATGGTAAAACACTAGAATCCTCGTTAACATCCACGATAGGTAAATTTATCATATGTTTATTTTCATTATAACTCATTTGCTATGAGATATTAGCTATCAAATAAAACTCTTGTTGTCATTTTTTGATAGGTTATTTTTATCTATAAAATTTGAAAAAATCAGACGACCATCTTTGCCACTCTTTTCTGGATGAAATTGAGTTCCTATAATATTTTTATTTTTATGTTTCACTATTTCATTCCTACAATAATCAGATTCGGCAATGGTTTCGAAATTTGGTGGTATCCTTGAAATAAAAAATCCATGACTTTCATAGACTCTTAAAGAATCAGTGGCAGACAAAAACGAATTAGGTTGAAAAAACCTTATGTTTACAATCCCTTGTATCTGTGATTTCAGTCTGCCCAATGTTCCTCCCAATGTTAGTGATATAATTTCAGCACCATAACAAATACCAAGAAGTGAAATATCATATTTTAAACATTGTTGAATTATTTTTGAATTTATAATATTTATTTCTTTTTTATTTTCTCTTCGTCCCGATAATATTATATGACTGTATTTTTTCATCGATTCTGATTCAATATCTATTTCTGAATATTTTTTAAAATCAAATGATTTTTCTAAATCCCTGATATAATTAGCAATATCACCACTAAAAGGAGAGGTATTATCAACAATTAATACAGTCATATTAGGTTTTACAATCAATGTTTTATGTCAGTAATAAAAATGTGATTTATTGAAAACAAAAGATTATAAGGCTCTGTTAATTTAAGATGATTTCTTCACCTCCTAATTCTATTTTAAATTTAT
>CAZHFI010000170.1:0-2499 GCA_964531845.1 uncultured Nitrososphaeraceae archaeon | reverse complement strand
CCACGATTTTTTCACCAACGTTATAACTATATGTTTTACAAGCTTCTATCATTTCATTTAATTTTTCAATTTTTTCTTTTTGTTTTAGAACAGACAATTTAGGATTTGAAAGGCCAACTATATCTATAAAAAAGAAATGACCATCAATAACTGGTTGTGGATTTATAATATCTTCATTTATCATACTAATTTTTTTATAAACGGATAAATGTTGTTTATTGCAAAATGGAATATCTCTATAATATTCTATATTTCCAACGATAGCACTTTTACATAAAGTACATTGTATTTGTGGTCCTCCGATAGTAAAATTATATTCCTTATCAATTTCATATATTGTCCATGAAGAATTCGTTCTAATTCCAGGATATGATACAAGCCTTATAAATTTAGTGACATTTCCTTTTTGTTCTTCGGTTTTCATTTCAAGAAAACTGTTAAACATACCGGTAACAAACTGATTTTCTGGCAGAATTGGTGTATTGATGGTAAATATTCCATAACTTTCATGTTGATTTAATAAAGAAAATAATTTATTCAAGAAATCAATAACATCATCTTTTTTATATAATAAAAACAAATGATCTATAGGATCAAGTACGAAGAAAATTCTTTTACTATTAGATGTTGATTCCCACCAATTGTGTCTATGTGTTTTAAATAAAAGAAGTAATTCATTTAAAACATGATCAAATATTATACTTTTATCCTGTATCTCAGATTTAATATTTTGATCAAAGAATGAAAGATTTAAAAACTTGAATTGCGGTGTATCAAATTCATTTCCTAATAAAGATTTTACATATTTGCTATTTATTTTGGAGCTTGCATAAAAGCAATTGCCATTTAATTTTAACCCATTTTCTAGAAATTTCTTGCAAAATAATTCTTTATCATTTCCTGGAGGGCCACTCAATAATACAGAGCAAGGAGATAAATCTGCATCCGATTGTTCAGAATCAAGCAGTTCAGAAATAATCGGAATCATCATGTAGTTATTTATTAGATAGTATATAGTTATTTTTATTGAATTTACTTTTTGTTAATTTTATTTTCCAGCTCACTGATTATTTTATTCATCTCCAAGGTAAATGGATGACATGGGTATGTTAAAGATGTTAAAAATTCTCTTTTACTAAACTGTATATCACAATAACATGGAACTGACCGTAATAGATCCAATGTAGTTTCATTTTTCAAGTATTTTTCAAGATCGGACATATTGATTTGTTCCGGCTCTGGTACCATTGTCAAATCATGATAGGAATTGTTTTGTTTATCATTATTATTGAAAGTAGAGATGGTCGATATTTCCGGTATACAATAACCTTTAACACGATTTAATAATAGATATGCATCCGTACCTTCAGTTCTAAATGGATCAATGATATCCGTCACAATAGTTCTGGTTCCAGCGATATCCATATCACCCATTTTCAATACTAACAAAACGATATCGGTTATAGCAATTGCATTTATTGCAAAAAATCTTAAACCCGGACTCGTATCAAAAATTACATAATCCGCCGATTTATCCATAATTAATTGGTCTTTTAATGATACAAATCTACTGATAGCTTTTGCCTTTATTGTCTGTAGTTGATCCATTCTTATAATGTATTCAGTAGAAGGACTGGAAAAGCCTACTAGCAACTTGCCAGTAATTTCTTTATTTATATCGTGATTTCTAATTGTTGAGGTCATATCTATCAGAAAATCATCAATTTGACAGGAACCCAAAAGATAATCGTTTAGCCATTTATTTGGTATCTTTGGAATTTTACCAGCAAAATATGAAAATAAACTGGGTGCATAAACATCAAGGTCTATAAGCACCACGTTGTATCCTTTCTTTGCAAGGAGTACTGCAATATTAGCACTTAAGGTAGTTTTTCCAGTTCCTCCTTTATATGAATGAAATGCTATACAACTACCCATGGATGTTCTTGATAAGGTATATTATTTATTAAACGTTGCCAGTTTTTTAATTATGCTATTGATATTGTCTAAATCATATGATATGTTAGGTTTTTCAGTTTTATTAAATATTATGAACTTTAAATTTATTCTTTTAGTGGAATACTAAAAGCAAATGTAGTACCTTTTTCATCTTGATTATCATACGTCCATATTTTTCCTCCATGTGATTCTACAATGTTTTTTGAGATATATAATCCCAAACCCGTACCCATGTTTGATTTTGTTATAAATTTTGAAAATAACTTTTCTTTAATTTTTGGATCTATCCCCGGACCACTGTCCTTCACACTTACCATTAATTCATTTCTCCCCTTTTCATTTGTCTTCTTTTTGATATCTACGGAAATAGTTGTTCCTCGCTCGGAAAACTTTATTGCATTCGTAAGAAGGTTATATATGACCTGTCCTAATCTAATGGGATCTCCATCAACAACCATAGATTCCAATTGTATATTTTTAATTATTATCTGTTTTTCTATAACTAATTGCATCAAATCTTTTATTGTTTTTTTTACCAAT
>CAZHFI010000169.1:0-2511 GCA_964531845.1 uncultured Nitrososphaeraceae archaeon | reverse complement strand
ACAAATTTGACCTAAAATAAGGATTTTTATTGGACTCAATAAACAGCTCAATAATAGAATTAAAAACATCGTAATAAGTTACCTTTTCTTCTTATGCTGCTTTACATATTCATTGATAACTTTTCTTGTGGTTTTCCATGTTTTTCCTTCTTTGATAGCATCTAAAACTCCTTTCCTGGCAAGTAAACTCAGATATTCCGAACTATATGGAGTATGTTTAGCAAGTTGACCTAACGTCATTAGTTTTGTTTTACTACTACTATCTGATTTTTTATCATTATTTTTATTTGTATTAGACTCTAATGCTAATAGATAGATATCAAGGGTTTGTTCTTCACATCTTGCGATAAAGTTAACAAATGATTCAGGGTTTCCCAAATCTGCTTTACTAAGACAATCCAGATATTTTTTTCTATCAACTTTACGTATAACAACAAATCGATAACCATTTTGTAATAAGATAAAATTTAACAATAAACGAGCTATCCTTCCATTACCGTCGTCAAAAGGATGTATCCATGATATTGCATGATGTACATAAGAGGCAAGTTCAATAGGTCTAAGCTCATCTGGATTATTATTGATAAAAGACACTAAATCTTTCATTTGATCTTTGATATCATAAAATGTGGGAGGAATAAAATTTGCGCCTTGAATGTTTATTTGAGATTGACGATAACTGCCTGCTGTACTTATTACCCCATTCATGATTATTTTATGTATTGTTTTGATATCGTTTTCTGTAATTCTGTATTTTTGATCAAAAGATAATTCTTTAATTAATTTTAATGCATTTGGATGATTTTGTACCTCTAATATCTCTATAATATTTTTACCTTTTACTGTAATTCCACGTAATGCAAGTTCTGTTTCTCCTCTAGTTAGCGTATTTCCTTCAATACTATTGCTGTTATAAACAAATTCAATTTGCATCTCTTTTTCAATATTTCTAATAATTTTTGGAGAAATATTTTTAAGTAGTTTATCTAGTTTCTTCTTTTTTTCTATGATTCTTTTATGTAATCTATCATCAAGAACAAATGACATTATAGTATCGGATAGGGTCATCCGATATAAAATAATATCGGATACTAAATCATGAAGATATTACAATTCTACAAAATAACAGTCAAAATGAATCTGGCGATGAAGACATAAAAGTTTGACTGTATCTGTTTATCTTTCTATTAAAAACCTTCCGATAAAAAGAAATATCAGAGTATTTGTTATTAATCTATAAAACTAAAATACTTATATCCGATGGGATAGTGGTTTGCGGCACAAATTTGTCATAAAAAGAGGATTTTAGATTAATTTTTAATTTGTTTTTTGATTACTAATAGAAGTATATAATTAAAAATTTCTATTGAATATGTCTTTTGAAACTTTCAAATATTCTGTCTTTCACTTATTTTTTTCATATGATGAATACAGAGTTTCAATCCTTGTTTTGATGGATTTAAATTTTTGACTAGGAAGTTATCATGATATGAATTAAACCGAATGTAATCAGCATCTGTCTGAATACATATATGGTCTCTGAAATGATAAAGTACATGATATGAAAGTTGAGTTAGAATTTAATACCAAAATTAAAGATGAGTCTGACATATTGGCAAGAATATCTCATGTCGTAAAAACTGCGAAGGAGAAAGGATTTAATCTTGAGGAAATAGAACTTGTTCCAGAAGAGGGGGATGAAAATCCCTCGAATATCGAATCAAAGAATGGAAGGACTGAAGAACAGAAACATTTCATGAGTGATATTGAAGATAAAGATATAACCAACAGAAAAACTGAGGGAAATAAACATAAAGAATTAAGAAATGAGATAATTCAAAAGTTTTGATTAGGATATTATTTAGACCATTGGATTAAATATTAAATGAATTACTACAAATTTAAATTAGTTGAATACCATAGATTGTGGATGTAGAATTCTTAGAGCATAGGGTTATTACCTTTACCACATTCTCAGAATCTTTTCAGAATTCATTTTACTAAAGTTTCCACCACAAGCATGAAAGAAATTAACTATATTTGGAAGTTCTGATTCACATTCAGAGCAAAATTTCATATCACAATTCTATTCAGCGTTGTTTATTAACCTCGGATAATGAAATTATTAAAATTTGGATAGAATAGTGATAAAATAATTTTTAACAATAAATCGATAAAGACAAAATAGAATTTTAGATTAAAAATAAACAACAATTATAAAATTCATTCTTATACTATAGGATTAGATAATCCTCTTTGGATTTCGTCTTTTTTAGATTTGTCGTTATTTTTATAACATAATTTATTTTTCATTGATATTCTGATGCTTTTTTGTTTTATTTTCAATTAATCAAAATTTTATCCGACTGAATAAAAGAATAATTAATTAATTCAACTTGCTCAAAAATGCTTCTATCTTTCTTTCAGAGTTATCAGATCTTATGAAAATAGGAACATTTTCAATTCCAGTTGCTATGTAACTTGATAAAAGCCAATCACCCGGTGCAAATT
>CAZHFI010000168.1:1963-2542 GCA_964531845.1 uncultured Nitrososphaeraceae archaeon | reverse complement strand
TCTTTTATCATCTTTGAAGATACACAATGCCTTGCTGGTATTTCGTTTGTAAACTGAGGACAAGAAAATACAAATACAGTGAATACATTACTACAATGGTGGGTGTTCTATTTCTAGCAAATTTTAACACCATATGTTAGAATAGAATATCCACAGCTATAGATCTTTCGTTAAATTAACAGGGCCAAAAATAGAATTAAAAAAATTATATATTGACTGTTTTTTTATTTTTCATATACCATTTGTAAATGAAAAAGCTGACTATTGCAATAATTATAAGGATTATCAATGAACTGAATAATTTTATTATTATCGCCGCAAAAATAATTAATACGATCAGAATTATTATGTCTTTTAGATTAAGCGCACTTGAAATTTTGTCTATCATAAAGATCTATTCTTACCGTTACTTATAAAATGTTTTTTTATTTTTGTTCTTAAATTTGGAATTTAAATTTTTTTTATGATGCATGGAAATCGTTATTTTTCAAAAGTATCTTATTCTTAATTAAAAGAATTTTCTGTCGATCTCAAATCATCCTCTGGAATCAACGGATACTGATTATCAAATGATGGGTT
>CAZHFI010000168.1:0-1863 GCA_964531845.1 uncultured Nitrososphaeraceae archaeon | reverse complement strand
GTCTCTCCCAAAAAACGAATCATGCGATCTCAAATCATCCTCTGGAATCAACGGATACTGATTATCAAATGATGGGTTGTCTCTCCCAAAAAACGAATCATGCGATCTCAAATCATCCTCTGGAATCAACGGAGGTTCTCTCTCTTGATGCGGAAATTCAAAATCGTATCCTCCATCATTATACGGTCCAGTGGGAGGAAGTGGAAAAGGAAGCGGAGGAAGATAAGTATATGGTGATGGGATTGGGAGTGGAATTGGATATGGTGACTGAGGATAAGGTGAAGTAAGTAGAGGACCATGGGTTATATCGGAGTTTCTTAAAATAAGAAGTGTAATGGTCACAAAAAGTAGGATGAGAATAATTATGATGGAGATTACAATAATATTTTTCGAAGGCGTTGAAGATAACAATATATTAGATTTAAAATATACCGCTCCAGTATTAAATTCTTGCTCATTAAATGGTGAGAATATATCACGATCTTGCTTTTCCTTATTTGATTATAACTAACAAATAATTAATGCAAAAAAGATTTGGGATTTAAAATCACAAGATCATCAATTGGTAAATTCTTGAATAATTCTTTCCAATTTCAATATTTATTTTATTTTGATAAGCCACCAACCTCCACAACGTAGTGATCAAATAAGGTTTTATTTGTAGAAACTATGAATTTAAATGGAGAATGACTTCCATTTTTGCTAACTTCAAAAATTGGTGAGGTCTCATCAATTCCAATCAAATTATTGTTCTTATCAAACAGAGTGGCAACAAGTTGAATTTCCATTGAAGTATTATTTCCAGTATTTTCTATAATTCCTAATAATTCGTAGATGTCTTGGATATATTTTCCCTTATACAACGCACTCATATTAGTAATTTTAAAATTTTCGCTTTGGTAGCTACCTTTGGGCTCGGCAAAAGCAGTCTGTGTAGTTAATAAAAAAACTGATAAAATTCCTAACAGAATTGTGAACTTCAACATTCTAGTTTACGTGGATAAAGATATTTAATGGTATCCAATCATTACATTATGAACTAAATTTAATTTAAATTTGGCTTTGATCATGGAAAATTTTAATCTTAATTGTCTGAATATGATGCAACAATTATAAGTACATCGTGACTACCTTACTAGTGCTATGGGTTTACTAGAACGAATTACTTCTATTTTCAAAGCAAAAGCTCATAATATTGCAGAAAAGTTCGAAGATCCAGAAGAACTTCTTAATTACTCTTTTGAAAAACAACACGAGCTTATCAATAAACTTCGCCAAGATATTACCACTGTTGTTACATCCAAGAAAAGACTTGAAATGCAGAGAGCAAAATTGATAGCGAATGTAACCACTTTGCAAGACCAAGCAAGAAGATCATTAGAAGCCAATCGCGAAGACCTCGCAAGGTTAGCGCTTGAAAGAAAGAACCTGATTAGTGCACAAATAAACAATCTGGATACTCAAATTCAGGGAATCCAAAAAGATCAGATAAAACTTGAAGAAGCAGAGAAACGTCTTTCTGCCAAAATAGATGAATTTAAAACTAGAAAAGAAATGATAAAAGCAAAATATTCCGCTGCAGAAGCAGAGGTCCGTATTAAAGAAAATCTTTCTGGAATATCAGAAGAGATGGGAGATATAGGCATGATTCTTAGTAGGGTTGAAGAAAAAACTGATAAAATGCAAGCCAAGGCAGAAGCACTAGATGAAATGATGGACTCTGGGGTCATTACGGATTATACACAGGCCTATGAACCTCAAGACACTGATATTGAAAAGGAACTAAAGAAAGTATCGTTAAAAAGCGTCGTTGATGAAGAAATTGCTAAAATGAAAGCAGACATAAATAAGACCTAATACACA
>CAZHFI010000167.1:0-2542 GCA_964531845.1 uncultured Nitrososphaeraceae archaeon | reverse complement strand
TTGTATTTCGTAAACTCAATCCCAAAAAATATAGATACAAAGAATACATTACTATTGCTTTGTTGCACAACTATGAAAATCGACAATATGGAATAAAATTTTGACAGGAACAAATTGCTAACATGAATTCCCTATATCATACCATATTCTTTATTTTAATCAAAATCGACGAAAATCATAGTTATGCAACAAAGCAATTACTATAACAGTGGATGTCCTGTTTCGTTCAAATGTAATATGCATACATTAGAAATAGGGTGTCCACAGCTATAGATCTTTCGTTAAATTAACAGAGCCCAGTATTTTGAATAATTTTATTTTATCCAATTTGTGCCTAAATGGAGTATTTCCAATGATCTATTAGTATATTAAAAAAATTCTTAACGTAACTTAATATGATGATGTGATAGGGAAAAAGAAATCATAGCACCGGGATTAACTAAAATATAAAAGAAATTCTTGGAAAAAAAACAAAAAGTCAATTGATATGATCTACTGTTCCAGTACAAGACTAAGTTTGTGCCTTCGTTGTTGCGTAACTATTGAGTTTGGCAAAATAAAGAAAATTATTTATTTGCATTATTTATACATCCAATAATGAAAAATATCTTTTTCATAAAAATATTATCTATTTTTCTAATCTTTTATAGTGCTTTACTTTTCATCAATTATCACGATCTAGAGATACTACCAAATATTATTGCTCAGAAAAATATCCATATAGATAAAGACTCAATATTGGCGACCAATGATTCAACATTATCGATACAAGATAAAAAGATAATAGTTTATCTTTTAGCAAATCAACTTGAAACCAAGATTAACAAATCAGTAGCGATGTTGGAAATGGCTAGTAAACTTCCAGAAATTAGGACATTACCCAACGCAAGTTTGATAGATCCTTCCGTTCATGGTGTACCGAAAAATACAGAAATTGAGAAAAGAAGTATAGCACAAAATATCCTTTCTTCTGACCCCGATTTTGATAGAATTTTTTACATACTCCCAAATGGCGATATGTATTTGGAAGAACCCTTCTTTCGTCAACAAAATCTCAGTATGGATAATTTTGTATCTAGAGATTATTTTAGGGGAGCTTTATCTACCGGTGATACATTTCTTGGAAATGTAATTCTATCTGCATCCTCTGGTCTTCCACAATTCAATATTGCAATACCACTGTATTCTTTAAATTCTAATTCTAGTAAAATTAATTCCACAAATAATTTAATTGGCCTATTTGCTGGAGATCAGGATACTTCCAAATATGATAAGGAATTACAATCAGTACCGCTATCAGGTAACGAAATAATAATATATGTAGATGGTAATGGTAAAATAATCTCTAGTTCATCGCCATTCTTATTTAGTAGTAAAAATACAAAACCAGAGTTTATTTCATCGCTTCAATCCTTCAAATATGTCATAACTAACAAATCAGGTCATATAATTGAAGATATAAATGGAGAGAAAATGTTAATTGTTTATTCACCAGTTAAATTCAAAACAACAACCTGGGGAGTTCTTTTGATATCAAATGTAGAAAACCAGACAAAATCCAATAACAATATTAATTGAAGAAAAAATATCAATATAACATTATAATTTTATTACCGCACTAATTAATTAGCAATATGTAACTTTGTATAATCTATGATATAGTCATATATGACAATAGAATCTGTATCAAGTTCCAGACAGACATGCAACTTCTTTTCATTTTATCTCCAGATATTGATACCGATTTACGGGTATTTCATAAACTCACGTCTAAAAAATAGAAATACATAAAGTACGTTACTACTATTATGAATATTCTCTTTCTTCTTTCTAGCAAATCTTTACAAAAGCGTTAAAATAGGATATACGTAGTGGTAGGTCTTTTATTAACTTGATAGAGCACCCAATATTGACCTTTAGCAAACTCTATGTCCACATACAGAACAAGAAGAATCGCTTGAAATACCACTACATGCACATTCACAAATCTTTTGTTTATCCGCATTTTTTGGATCTGAACTAGCCTCGCACCAGAGACACATGTTCTGTTAATCAGTAAACTCTTTTTTAACAATTAAGAAAAATTTTTTTATAAAAATACATGACTGCCAGAACATCCAACAGGAAAATGTTTATCTATCAAAAAATATGGAATTTGAAATCTTTATTGACTAAGAAAAAGGTAATTTTACATTTATTGAGGCAAGAAGTATCTAGAATAGTATTGATGCTAATCAAATAGATGTTCTTGTTTATTTGGGTTTGTTTATTATTGCTTAATTGCTTACTGTTTTTTTTACTAACATATCCTCTAATATAAAATATAAATAAAATTTTATTGAAATATTCGAAACAGATAAGACAAAATGTAAACCTTGTTAATTGTGAAATATGCTTTGTTGCATAACTATGATTTTCGTCGATTTTGATTAAAATAAAGAATATGGTATGATATATGGAATTCATGTTGGCAATTTGTTCCTGTCGAAATTTTATTCCATATTGTCGATTTTCATAGTTGTGCAACAAAGCAGTGAAATAT
>CAZHFI010000166.1:0-2548 GCA_964531845.1 uncultured Nitrososphaeraceae archaeon | reverse complement strand
TGAAAGAGTTAACCAGTATTTTAAAGATAGCATAGAAAGAAGGATTTGATGATTATTATCTCTGAAGTGGAAGATGAAATTATGATCTAAAATACACTTATAATTGGATATCCTTTTACGTACGGAAATACAACTATCAAAAATTATCAATTCATTCTGACATTAGGAGGTGAGAATATTATCTTAAGTTAACAGAGCCTAAATTTGCTTTACTTAAATAATAATCTCAACAGTTTTGTTATTGAGGCAAACTTCTTGTAAATTTTTGTGCTAAGGATTAGATGTAATAATTATCATCGTCAAATTTATCATCATGGAAATTTATTAACAATGATGTTATAAATTAAATTTTGATAAATTCTTTCGTTTTTTAAATATGAAGATCAAATATTACTTGTTACTATAAATCTAAAATCTACAGAATTGGATCAAAACAATATGAATAATAATTCGTTGGGTTATCTCTCTGAAATTGGCACATATTCGCATCCCATCGGACCACAATATTTTCCCACGTATACTGCCTTAGGCCTATATAAAGCTGGTTTTGGAGCAGCTTCGGCAAATTTTTCTTCTATAACATGTGCAGCCCATCCTGCAATTCTTGATATTGCAAATAACGGAGTATTTAGGTCGATTGGAAATCCCATACTGTAGTATAATGATGCACTATACAGATCAACATTTGGGTATATGGGTTGTTTTTTCAGTTCATACATGTATTTTTTAGTATATTTTTCAACTAACTCTGTAATGTCATACCATTTTGTATTATCACCCTCGCATATGGTTTTTGAAAGGCGTGCCAAAACATCTGCTCTTGGGTCGGTTGTCCTATAAACAGCATGTCCCATCCCCATTACCCTTTTTCCATTCTTAAGTTGTTCCAAAACCCAGTTTTTTACATTTTGTGGTTCCTCTATCTCCATGATCATCTTCATGACCTGAATATTAGCACCACCGTGAAGCTCGCCCGATAATGCACCCAAAGCTCCGCATATGCAGGCATACATGTGGGCTCTAGTGGAGGCAATTTCTCTTGCAGCAAATGTAGATGCATTAAAACTATGTTCGGCATGAAGTATCAAACATACATCAAAAATTTTTTCTTCCTCCTTTGAAGGTATTTTACCGGAAATCATGTATAGAAAATTACCAGCATGTGAGAGATCCTTCTTTGGATGGATGATATCCTGATCATTACGAATTCGATTCCAGACGGCAACTATTGAAGGAATCTTTGAGATCAAGGAAATCGCTCTTTCAATGTTTGCTTCTTTAGTTTCGGTTAGAATTTTAGGATCATAAGCAGCCAGTTCTGAAATACATGATTGTAGTATATCCATTGGAAGTGCGGTCTTAGGTTTATTTTCAAGGTTCTGTATTACGGCTTCAGGAATTAAACGATATTCCTGCAAAGTTTTTGAAAAATCGTGTAATTGTTTTTGATTTGGAAGATCTCCAAATAATAAAAGATATGCAGTTTCTTCAAAATTTGAATGGTTGACCAAATCCAATATATCATATCCTCGATAAATCAATTTTCCATTAATTCCATCAATAGAACAGATTTTGGTATCAGCGACCTCTATATTGCGCAAACCGATATTGCGAGCATCAAGAACTCCTGTAACTTCATGTCCTTCCATCTGAAAATATAGTAATTAAACATGTTTTTCAATATTAAGGTAATGAATGTAACACCTAACAAAAAAGTGATTAATAAAAAATATAAAGTTAGAAATTTATAGAATCTTCAGTTTTACCTTTTTTGGTTATAGATAAGAGATCGATCCCATCACCACTTGAGGAATCACGCTGAATCGATGACCTTATGGATCGGATAGCCAAATCTTTGGCCTTTTCCTCTGTCATCTTTTCTTGAAAACTAGCGTCTAGAACACCTAATGCCATTTCAGCTCCAGTGCCTACTGCGGCATATACATCAGGCAATAGAGAACCCAGTGGATCAAGTGTATATATCTTGTTTTCTTCTCCTACCCCACCTACAATCACCTGAGTTAACAACGGAAAATATCTTCGTTCAAACATGATAACAGACATTAACTTTGCAATAGAATTTGGGGCTACATCCCTTCTTGTTTCTAATTTTCTAATTTTTGCAAGAGCTGAAACCTGTCTCACCAAAACCTCCATGTCTGCAATCATACCCGCACATGCAGCTCCTACATGGTCGGTAATTAAAAATGTCTTTTTTGTATTCTTATTTACTACGAAATTTCCAAAAGAAACTCGTTTTTCTGATGCAAGTAAAATCCCTTCATCAAACTTTATTCCCACTGCTGTAGCTCCAGGCATAAATTGAAAAGCCATATAATTAAGTCAGAAAGTAGTTAAATTTAGTCCTTTCCATATGTTTTTTGATTATATCAGATTATTAATTAAAAATAGATAATTAACTGCCTTATTTCTTTCCTGGGACATCATGAATACGAATTGCTTCGGTAATCAATCTATTTTGTAATTCAAGAGCATCTTTTCCTTCTGGATGTTTTGATTCAGCAATGGCCTCGGCAACTAACCTGAT
>CAZHFI010000165.1:0-2554 GCA_964531845.1 uncultured Nitrososphaeraceae archaeon | reverse complement strand
ATGATAAAATAGTATAATCTTTTTTACTTTTGAAAGTAATACCAATTAAATAAATGATCGTTTATATGTAATTTTCTCAATGCTTTACATATATCATTTTTTTTTATATTTTTAAAATATTGGAGATTACAACATTACCATCAATTATATTAGAAATTTTTTCTTCTAATAAATAATTGATAACATAAGAGATGTACCAAAAGATTATTAAATCAGAAATTCGATTAAAACTTGAGCAATTGCAAAAGTCACACCCTAAAGGAGAAAGTTTTTCAAAAGACAGAATATTTGCTATTGTTGCTTCAATAATTATTGCAATAATGATTATACCTATTGTTTTTCCTCATGTAAATCACCCTGAAATGATATATCATATCTTTGTCCACATTGTAAGTATAATCATTTCTACATTTGTTATGGTAATTTCATTTATTGCATACATAAAATCAAGAAATAAGAAGATATTTTTTATGACATTGGCTTTTTCCGTTCTTGTAGGTGTGGAATATTTATACCTATTAAATGCTACCGACAACATAGTGCCCTTAGTCATTCCTAAATTCAATATCGAGGTATCACATATATTTTTGTTAATTATGGTTACGTTTTTTGGAATTAGTATAATTAAAGGTCAAGAGAGTAAAAAATTATGAATAATCAAGTCGAAGTATTAAATTTTGAAAAATTTGATGTAAGAGGAAAATTAGTAGAATTTATTTCTGATTCTCCCGGTATAAGATATCGTGAACTGCTACGAATAACTGGTCTATCAAATGGAGTATTATCATATCATATTGATGTATTAATTAAAAATGGTCGAATTAAAAATAAAAAAGCGAACCAGAGAGTCACAAGATATTACCCGAGTGGTTTTTCAGATGAAGAATCAGATATTGTTGCAATATTACGACAGGAAACTCCAAGAAAAATAATCCAATTCATTATGGAAAATCCCCACTGTACTTTTAATGAAATTGTAGATTTTTGTAACAAAGTACCTTCAACTGTTTCTTGGCATCTTAACAAGTTAAAGGAATCTGCCATGCTGGAGATTTTAAAAAAGAATAACGTAGCTATATATTCTATTAAAAAATCCAATAAAATAAATGACATTCTTAAAAGACATAAGCACAGTTTTGTTGATAGAATGGTTAACGACTATGTTGATATGATCGAATCCATTTAATTTTTATAAATCCATGTTTATTTATGGATTAATATGTTACTAATATGGATATAGCTATTTTTATATTATTTTGATTTTATTCAGTTTTGAACTTATATACAGTATTTTAGTAATTCGCAAGATATTATTGTATTTAGATTTTGTAACATAGTACCTTGGATGAATATCTCAAATTATTTATTTATTTAATATAATAAAATATAAAAGATAACCTTCTAAAAGATAGCCGGTTGTGGTTCAGACATTCACTGCGTCTAATCAAAAAATCCAAATGAAGGAATAAAAATTGAAGCCAGTACTAGAAAGTAATATACCAAAGTACCATTAGATAGTATGGTCTTTCATATATCTGGAAGATCCGTTGCTTTTTTGTTCGTGATGGATCTTCCAGAATTATAATATTATATGTCTAAAAATAATTTAGTTTAAAATTGTAAGTCTAAGATAATATTGATATTTTAACCACGTTAAGTGGGATTTTTTTACAAATGTCTAATAAATATTTAAATATTTTTATTTTATCTTTATAAAAGACATTTTATGATCAATGATAAAATATTGAGATATTTTTTTGTTATCTTGTATAGGTGTTTACATAATTACAATTCTTGAAAATATTTAAGAATATTCTATTTTGAGTTTTAGGTTAAATGTTGAGTTTAGAGAAGCAGTAATATTATTGTCAATAAATTGGTCCAATACATCAAATGGAATTTTTTTGTCTATGTTTTTTTTCAAATCTTCTAATTCAATTACTATACTTTTAACACCTGTAGAGTTCGAAACGTTAGAATTTAAGTCTTGATACAATTCTCCTATTCTGGATGAAAGAGCCTGAGCCGTCTGATAAGCTGCCACATCAACTATTGTAACAAGTGAGCTTGAATTTTCTGTTATTGGAATAATACTATTTGTTGTCATTTTAGATTTCGATAGGTCCATAAAAACTGAATTTGTCAGGTTGCCATTAAAACTGTATTCTGAACTATTAGCATTCTCTTCATGTCCTGTAGCCTCACCATAATGTTCTAATGTCTCTCCTACCAAATCATTTATTATTAATGCTTTTACAGTCACATTATTTCGCTGATTTTTATCTATTCTAACACTCGAAACTTCTAAAAATGCATCAATATTATCAACCTTTTGATTTATATCTAAAGACGATGGTAAAGTTTTGGAATTAAGTGCTGTTTTAAGATCAAATAGAGAATCATTTAATTCATTAAAAACTCTTTTATTCCTTTCTGTTATTTCTTTTATCTGAGTTGTATCTAAATGTTCGGTAGTTGCATCAGCATGTTCTTGTGCTAAAGTAATGTTTGATGCTAGATTTTGTTGGGCAAGATGGGCTTCAACTTTTATCAT
>CAZHFI010000164.1:0-2559 GCA_964531845.1 uncultured Nitrososphaeraceae archaeon | reverse complement strand
CCGGTTGCATCAGGTGCCTGCATTGTTGCCGTAACTACCCAAGAGGTTGGATTTGTACTGGGAGGAGCCGGAAAAGGAGATGAATTCCATTCTTCAAGTTGTCCATAATTTAGTACAATTTTCTCTCCACCACCAACCGCTGTATCGCCTTCATTACAGTTGGCAGTTGCAGTATACTCGTATTCACTATCCATTGTATTCATAGTTTCTGTACTTGTACTTACCACAGTATAGATTTTATCAGTAAGTGAGGAGCTTGCGAGCTGGTTGACCTGCATATTGTTTTCAGTGCCTGTTTTATTGTCACAATCTGTATCATTATGGCATTCGTTTTCTTGTTCTATACCAGCTTCGATTTTTGCAATTGGACCTGTCCATGTCAGCTGATCTGTTTCTGTTGATGATACTGACCCAATACTGGGTCCTGTAACCAATGCAAATACCAAGCCTGCTGATGTAAATGATATCAGCGATGTAAATAAAAAGACTGCTGAGAAGATCATGTTGTATACCATGGTTGTTTTACTGTCTATTCTTTTAGTCAATACAATTTATGATTAAAATAATAAATAAAGCCGTTGTCAAGAATTGTTATATCATATAAGTATAAACTGAATAGTATAAATTTAATAATTATAAATGTTATAGAAAAGATTTAGATTAGATGTTTTATAGTAGTATAAAATTTTTCTAATATAATATATACAAATAATGTTTTCTTCAACTGTATAAGATTATACTTAAATCAAATTAGGCCTGTATGTTGATTTCAGTCTCATTAATATAACAATTCACAGCATATCTGATCCTTCGCAAGTCATCGAAAAACATTGAAAATAAAACACGCTTTAATTGTTTAATCCATCTAGTGTAATTGTATCAATTAATAAATAAACAATCAAGATTGACTGATAATTATAAATGCATTATTTCGGTTAAAGATATCCTTACCAAGAAATTTTTAATAAAATTATAATGTTAAGAATCTTGTCTTTGTAATTGGTCTACGTTAATACCCGTATCTGTATTATTATCACAGTCAGTTTCGTTATAGCAATCATTTAACTGATCAATACCTATAGCAAGTTTGGAACCATTTTTTTGATCCGTATTTGTTATTTGATTTTGGACATCACCGTTGGCTGTTATCAATCCATTTACAGGATTAAGTAAATATGATATCATACAGGATGTTGACACAAAAATTGCTAAACTTATTGTTCCAAGTATTCTCAATCCTTTGTTACTTGATTTTAAAATCAATTCGATCAAATGTTAACAACGAAAATAGAATAAAAGGATTGTCGATGATAATTACGTTAAAAAAAAAGGAAAAAAAAGGAAAAAAATCTAACGTATATAAAATAATTTAATTCGTTAGGTTAGAAATGTATATAAAAATTCTATTAACTATTTATCTCATTAAACAAGAAAAAATGCAAATTGGATAAACATATTAGTTAAAAATGTATTTTTATGAAACTATCAAATTAGCTAAAACAATCAAAAATCCTAGAAAATGTAAGTCCAAAAGCCACTAAACATTTGTAAATCTTAGAATATATTTATTTAGACAAGAATAAATTGATATATCTTTGATAAAAGACAAATTATGTTATAAGTGACTTATATCTATTTACGAAGAAAATATATTTTTATAGTGTGAATAATCTTCTATTACATTCTTTGATAAGCTACATATAGAATGTTATAGGTTAGGTTTATACAAATTGAACAAAATTAACTTATATGCAATTTTGGGAATAATGTTCCTTTCTTCCATGTTGCTTGCAAACGGAATGTATTCTTCAAACCAGATATTTGCATTTGAAAACCAAACAGTTACAGAAAATGAGGCAGAAGTAAAAGCCGATATCGAACAAGAAAACAAGTGTAAACAAGATACTGAATGTGAAAATAAAAACAAGATAAACAATAAACTGAATATAATAACATCAAATGCTTCGTCTACTGGAACCGGTGGTAATAATGGCAATGGAGACGGCGACGGTAACGGTCAAGAAGACAATTGCTTGTTCTGTTTTAGTAATCAAGAAGGTGCTCCATTTAGTCAGGGGCAGATTTCACAATTAGATTCATACTTGGGAAATCCGACACATATTGTTCCAATAGGTGCAGATAGTGATGTAGATTCTATTGAAGAACTATGTCAAGCTATAGTAGAGGCATCTCAAACTCAAACAAAAGTAACCAGCGAACAAATTGCTAATTTATTAAATGCAGCAATACAGCCTGACGATGCCAATCTAATAAATGCAGTGATTGAATGTCTAGGAGATCTCATAGTAGTTGTAACTTAGATAAATTCACAAATATTCAGACTAGTCTTTTTTTATTTATTAAATGATTTAATTTTGGATAATACATGCCATCAATAAAAAATATATTGAAATTAAATAATATGTTATATGTATAAAAATCACACTATAAATAAAAATTTTAGATAAAATTATTATCTATTATGCTAATACAAAATAATTAAGTTTTCACATAAGAAATAGCTTATTGTTGTACAGTGTCATCTTCGATAACTGCTAT
>CAZHFI010000163.1:0-2566 GCA_964531845.1 uncultured Nitrososphaeraceae archaeon | reverse complement strand
TCTAATCAAGTAACACAAAAAGGAATTGGTGCAGTATTTTTCAATTCAAATTCCAGTGGAGACTTGTCTTCAATTAACAATACTATGTATATCTATAGGAACTAAATTGATAACAGCAATGGAAGTGGAAAATTTGTAATTTGTGAGTGGAAATATTAATAATCTGTGATTAATAACAAATTTTTTAAGTCTATGTTAGAATCTTGATCGTTCATATTATTTCTTTAATCTCCTTACCCATATTTTACTACATACCATACCATCAATATTGACTGATGATGTATTAGTATTATCCATATTATTTTATATTAAAATTTATTCTCTAATTATTAAAAAATAGTTTTAACATTTTTAAAATTTTGTAAATTTATTATGATACCATAACTATATTAGCATCTTTTTCAATTAATAATTATGTCAAATGATGCTATAGATCCATTTGAAGAAATTCCTGGGACAGATTTTACTGACCTTGTTCCACAAGAATTTGATAGAGACCTTCGATGTAAAAAAGACGTCGTAGTAGAAGGAAAGATCCATGCAAATCACAATATCTATGCTCACCGCAATATCTACGTAACTAACGATATATTCCTAAAATCAGCTGATTGTGCAGAGGAGTTTAGTGTTACTTCAAGATTGATTGATCCTGGTTCTGTTGTAGTTCTAAATGATGGAGGTAGTGTGGCTCCATGCTATACAGAATATGACAAAAAGGTTGCAGGAGTTATTTCTGGTGCGGGCCAATACAAACCAGGAATAATTTTAGATAAAAACGGAAGTTTGGATAATAATAGGGTACCTGTTGCTCTCATGGGTAAAGTATACTGTAAAGTGGATGCGGATTATGCGCCTATCGAGACTGGCGATCTTCTTACGACATCCAATACTGAAGGCCATGCAATGAAATCGATCGATCCTTCAAAGGCATTTGGATCCGTAATCGGAAAGGCATTATCTCCCTTAAAAAATGGAAAAGGCCTAATTCCTATCTTGGTTACTCTCCAATAGAGGTATTTACTTGAGGTCTATTAGAAATATTCTGCAGCAAAGCAGTATAGACACAAAAGATTCGATAAAACAGATCATGCAAAACGATGAATATTTTAGTAATACTCAGTCTTTACTTGAACTAATAGCTCGTCACGAAATTAGATTAAAGCATCAAGAAGTTGATTCTGTACAGACCAAACTAGGTCCTTTAGGAGATGGTTTGATTAGACAAGGAAATGTATTTACTCAGAACTTTCCAGGTGGACAAATCGTTTTTAATGGGCCTGTCCCGCTGGCGGCTCATATAACACGTGAAAGTGTGATACGATTTGTAGGATTCAAATGCTTTGGAACTACAGATGGGCCAGGTTCAGATGAGCCTTATTTGATAATTTCAGTTTACAGTCCGGACAACAAGACAAAGGTGCAAACCACAAGAATTCCTGAAGGTGATCCATTTGAAGAAGTGGACGAAGGTACAGTAAGGGTTTCTACTAAAATGGTATGGCAAGGTGCCCCACTAAGGATGCAGGTTTTCACCATTTTAATGGAACATGACAATGGCGATCCAGAGGAAGTAAAAAAATCAGTACAAGATAAACTCAACGAAAGTATTGATGAAGCGGCGGCGGCTGGAGCCGCTTTGGCTGGTGGATTCGGCCTTCCCATTCCAGAAGGAGTGGTTAGAGATGTGTTAGGAGTTATCACATTAGGAATTTCAACATTAGCAGGAAATCTCTTTGGTGATAGCACAATAGGTACAGACTCCTTTCCTGTTTATGGAAATGAATTGGAAAAGGCTGCAGAAAATCCATATCCTATTCGTTTGATGGATGACGGAGTTAATAGATATACCCATGAGACATCATTGATTTCAGGTTCTGGTGCTTCTTATAAGGTCTACTATGAAATCTTTACCAACACAATATCATCTCCCGACCAGTAATGTTGATTCGAAACATGCTGGAAGATTGATCTTATTAAAATACACAATATTATTTAGAAGTTATACAAATATGATTGTGATTCAATACTTAAAATATGGAGTTTTTATTTATAATTGAAAGGATATAGGAAAATTGTTCGTTCATTTCTTCTCTAATTTTGTTAATTTCATTTTCATAATTTTGTTTTAAAATTTTAATTTATTCGTCTTTTTTCTGTAATTTTGCTTTTATGATGTATTCCTGATTTTTCGATAATTCTTTTAATGTTTCTACTTCTTTTTTTAACTTTTGACCATCTGAATTTATTGTAAGAAAATCTATTGCTTTCAGATAATCTTCTAGTAATTCTTTTTCTGTCGGTTTGTAATACGAATCGGATACTTCTAACCTATGTTCCATCAAAATTTCAACATTTGCTGATTTCATTATCTGTTTGGCCCCAGTTTTAGAAACTTTCTAAAGCCAAGAACTGTTTTCCACTCATGACGGCGTTTACCATCATTTAATTTGCTAAGTTATTGTGACCATAATGTCCAATTTATAAGATTTTTAATACCATGGACCTTTAGTTGTTGTCTATTTTGGAAGATAGGAAAAATAGTATGTGTCCTTAACAAAATGGTTGC
>CAZHFI010000162.1:0-2569 GCA_964531845.1 uncultured Nitrososphaeraceae archaeon | reverse complement strand
ATTAGATTAAAATATTAATATTATAAAAATATTTAAATAAGCATTATAATATTAAAAAATAATGAGTTCATCCGCACATATCTCTACAAGCATAGCAATGGGAAGACAAAGTGCATTGGGAGGAGAGTTTTTAATTTTTCTTGATCCGGCGCATAATGAAATTTTCATTGTAGAAATGAATTCTTTAAGAGCAGATCCTGCTGATCGTGACAGTGTAAATAGGGAAATAAGCAGTAAAAAACAATCTTTAAAATCCTTAAATTCGAATCTTCAAATAGCAAATTTGACAACAACTTTCGCAACTGCAGGAAATGAAAATATATTTGCAATTGCATGGGCTGAACATCCTCAACCCACTACATTTCATGTAACACTTGTTGCCATAAGACGTCAAAACGAAGGATTTAATTTAGAAATTTGTCCAAATGGAACACATGATGTTAGCGCTAACGAAATTAAAGAATTGGAAATAATTTTAGTAAACAACGAACCGAAAGTTGTTGATATTTATAGACAAGGCGGTAATTTTGTCTTAGAAGCATATGGTCACTAACCTTAATTTTTTAGTCAGATAAAAAATTAATTCAAAAATCTAGTAAAGCAAAGATTAAGTTAATGCATAAATTATATCAAAATAAGTACATGTTAGAAGTATACTACATATGACAAATAATATTTATATTTTATATGGGATAATCTTTAAATTTTAAAACATATGTTATAATTCATTGCAATTTAATTATAAAATTCTGATATCTTTTACATTGGCAATATTTTTAGTCATCGTTTTATATAGCCTGATTATTAATTTTATGAATGAAAAAAATTATATTAATTCAAAAGAATATGTTTCTTATAAAGTAAATAATACCAATTTAGATCAAGCCGCTACGTGTACTATCATATCCCATTATTTTTCCTGTAAAGACAAATGGAATACACCATATGAATTTCCATATGAGAATATTTCGGAATCAGATCTTATGGATTCAAAAAAAAACATTACTGTTCCTAGCATAGATTATTCAAATCATCAAAATAGTAGATTAATTGATACAATAATAGAGAAATATAATACCAAAAATGTAATTTTAAATAAAGCTATTAATAATATACCTAAAAATAATACATGTATAAAAAATGAACCTAGTGTTGCATCCAATGGTACTTATATAATATATACTGGAAATCATTATGCATCTATATCTAAAAGTGATGTAAACAACTGGAAATTTATTGATCCCGGATATAAATTTCCATTTTGCTGTGATCAAAGAATCATTTACGACAACAATAATGGGATATTCATTTGGTACATTCAAGGAGAACGAATTAACGATATACAAAGCGACAATTATTTGAGACTCGCAATTTCTAAAGATGCTACAAAATGGGAATTATATCAATTTGAACCTCATATGTTAAGTAATGGATTACACAATAAATTTTTTGATTTCCCTAATCTCGCAATTGATAATTCTTTTCTTTACTTGACTACTAATCTTCTTGATTATATTGATCAACCATCTAATAAAGGATCGCTGATTTTTAGAGTGTCATTACCAGAATTGCGTCAATCAATTGAATTAGATGAATTTCAGTCTATTCATATAGAATTATTTAATGACCCTAAAGCAAGTACGATTACTCCAGTAAAAGGGGCTACAAATGAAATGTATTTAGCTACGATTCTTAAGAATGAAAACAAGATGAGAATATATAATATGAATCAGTCATCATATTTGAAACAATATGATATCACCATTCACGATTTTTTTCCATTATACAGAAATGGAACATTAGATTGTGGAAAAAATAGTTCAAAGTGGGGATGGTGGTGTGGTTCGATTGGAACTAAAGTAACCACAGGTTGGATAGATAAAGATAAAATTGGATTTTTATGGCCTGCCAATAAATTTATGAATCAAACAAATATTAATTCAATTCCATACATTGATGGTGCTATTTTTGATATTCATAATAAAATGAGAGAAGTTGCACGACCTTACTTGTCTAATTCTAATTTTACGTTTGCGTTTGCTGACGTAGCTATTAATGGCAATAAAGATTTAGGTATTATATCGTTTTATGGTAATAAAACAAATGCAAATCTTGCCTTTGGAGTTTATGATAATAATTCGATTCCTCCTTGGAAAATGATGTCTTTATTAAACAGCACAGAGAAAATAACAAATCCATTATTTGATCCTGACTTTAAAAGATGCTATTCTGATCTCCAAAAAATGGATCGCCGTCAGTACCAATGGGGAGATTATATAACAATAAATAAATTTCCAACTAACAACTCGTTATGGGAAATTGCAGCATATATAATGAAAGAAAATAACTGGCATGGTTCACAACCTTATTATATTCTTATTAAAAAATGAGCTACATACCTAATCATTATAATTCAATAGATTTTAGAAATATTTATTTGATTTATTTTAAGACTCTTAATTTAAAGCATTCTAATCTTCTAATGTCAGACTGAATTTATTACTTTCGATAGTGTTATACATCAATATGAAAAAGGATATCCAATTATAGGTATGTTTCAGATCACAAT
>CAZHFI010000161.1:0-2570 GCA_964531845.1 uncultured Nitrososphaeraceae archaeon | reverse complement strand
TTATAATACAATATTAATAACTCCTAAATCGATATTGAGATATATCAATGAAATTTACAATTAATGATAATTTAGTAAAAAATCTTATCAAAACTTTGGGATATTCTTCCCTTTATCCGATACAGGAAATGGCTATTTCACATGGATTGTTAGAAGGAAAAAACCTCTTAATTACCTCTCCCACGGCTAGTGGAAAAACATTAACTGCAATGATGGCTGCAATAAAAACAATAGAAAAAAATAAAAAAACAGTTTATATCACACCATTACGTTCCTTAACAACAGAAAAATATAATGATTTTTTAGAATTAGCCAATATTGCTTCTCAAATAAAAAATAAGAATAACAACGACGGTGATAGCTATGATAATAACGATATCAAATTTATTGTAAAAGCTGCTAGCAGTGATTTCACATCAACGGAAAAAGATCTATTGAATGCAAATATCATTATAATGACCAATGAAAAGCTAGACTCACTTTTACGCCAGGATTCATCATGGATATCCGATGTAGGACTTTTTGTGTTTGATGAGGTTCATTTAATAGGAAATAAAGAACGTGGCCCAACTTTGGAGATGATGCTTACCAAAGTTAAAAAACTATATTCTGATTCACAAATACTGGCACTAAGTGCTACTATTTCAAATTCCACCGAAATTGCAGAATGGTTGGGGTGTACTCTTTTGGAAAGTAATTGGAGGCCCACTAAGCTTATTGAAGGGGTTTATCAAGAAGGAACAATTCGTACCAATGATAATAATAACAGATCTATTCATCTGAAAAAAATATCAATGTCTGCACCAGTAGATGTAGCATTGGATTCTTTAGAAAATGGTGGACAATCACTCATTTTCGGAGAAACTCGAAAAAGGACCACTTCACTGGCAGCCAAAGCCGTCGAACCGGTATTTAAAATCCTAACACAAAAGGAAAAAAGTAACAATCTTGCATTATCAAAAAAATTGTTAAAAAATGGTGATGATACAGAAAGTACAAAAACACTTGCATCGTTGATTTCAAAAGGAGTTGCTTTTCATCATGCCGGACTTAATCCAATAGCCCGAGAGCTTGTGGAAAACGGATTTAGACAAGGTAATATAAAACTACTTGTTGCTACACCTACACTTGCAGCAGGCGTCAATCTTCCTGCAAGACGGGTGGTATTGTCTAGTATATTAAGATATGACTTTGATTCAGGAACAAATGTTCCAATAAGCATTTTAGATTATAAACAATTTTGTGGAAGAGCCGGAAGACCTCAATATGATTCCTATGGGGAAGCAATAATAGTTACTGAATCAGGTATAAATTCAGAGGAATTATATGATCATTATATTCTGGGTACACCAGAACCAATAAAATCTAGACTTGGAAACGAGAAAGCATTACGGTTCCATCTTCTAAGTACAATATCGACAATCCCTGGAATGAAAAAAGAGGAAATATATGATATATTTTTAGATACATTATTTGCACAGAGCTACCGCAAGGTATCAGTAATTTTTAAAATTGACACCATACTAGATTATCTGGAAAGAGAAGGGTTAATAAAATCAAGAAATCAGCGATATATTGTTACAGAATTTGGAAAACAAACATCAATACTTTATATTGATCCACTGACTGCTGTAGAATTCAAAAATGCTCTGGAATTTTTTGATAACACCCAAAAATCAGACAAAGAAAATAATTCTTCAAATTACAATCTTGGATTTTTAAATGTTATATGTACCTGTGAAGATTTCTTTCCAAAACTTTCGATGAGAAAGAAAGACTTTGATCTTTTATACCAATTGATAGAATTACATAACAGGGAACTAATTGGTGAGATTAGAGAATATGACTTTTCTAGAAGTCTATTGGCCTTGTATGAATGGATTAATGAAACAAGCGATAGAGACCTAAGTGACAGATTGGGTGTAGAACCAGGAGATATGCATCGTATAGTTGAAACGGCTGATTGGTTGCTATATTCATTTTATCAACTTGCCAAGGTTTTTCAATATGACAGTGTACTTCAAAAATTATATGACCTTCGAATAAGAATTAAATACGGTATAAAAGAGGATCTGCTTTCTTTAGTTGCATTGGAAGGAATCGGAAGAGTTAGGGCAAGAGCTTTATACAGGGCTGGGATTATAGATCAATCCAAAATAGCATCTACATCTTTAGATGATCTATCCAAAATTCCAAAAATTGGATTATCCGTTGCAAAAAAAATAAAAGATCAGCTAAGGAAAAAAAAGTATATTACAATATAGCCTATTTTATATTTGTAAATATACGCTTTTCAATAGACGATAATTACAATGGCCGATCTTTGCCTTTTTAGTGCAATTATAAATTTATTGATTTTATCTTTTCTATAACATAATTTTCTTATTGTTAGGTTGTGTAACAACAATATATTAAAGGGTATTTAAAAACTCTATAACAATTCATTAATCTGGTGGAATGGCATTATTGATAAATATTTTTGAAACTAATTTTTTAACAATCGGATTAATGTTATCTGTTTGTCTTATTTCTTATTTTTTTGTTACTTTGTTGACCCCTTTTTTTATAAA
>CAZHFI010000160.1:0-2615 GCA_964531845.1 uncultured Nitrososphaeraceae archaeon | reverse complement strand
CTAATTGTAAATCCAATACTTTATTTTGTCTTATTTCTACTCTGAAAGAATTTGACATATATTCATATGCAGTAACAAATTTATGCTTTTGAGCTAGAGATCGATGTTTCATAATCTATGCACCTTTCGTAAATGTTGCAATAGTAGCGACAATAGTTTTTCCATTCTTATAGCAACTAAAAACCTCAGCCAAGTAGATGTAGTGGATAAAATATTAATAATCATAACCTACTTTAACCTAACACGACTATTAAACTGTTATGATAATTTAACATAAATATCAGAAAACAATAAAAGAAATATATCATAATTTAATCTATTTTGAGTGGATGGCGACAAGACAAAGGAAAGAATTGCTAGCATTATTTTAAAAAACTAATATCTGAAATATCAGAAAAATTCAAGGTGGATCTAAATATATTTAGATATATTAAAAGAATCCAACAAAGAATTCAAATAAATAAGAAATAGAAATAAATGCAATAACAAGATATAATTGATTTTTTATTAACATTCCATATTATAATACTTTAGTAGGAAACTCTATTAAAAAAATTGCGTCATGTATTTAATATATATCCATATTTTGAAAATGTGGTAGCAAGTAGTAAAATCACGTCTGAATATTGTTTTCTCTTTATTGCCATATTAATAATATCTATATCCTCTACATATCCAAATTCTAGTTCCGTATTTGCACAAGAAAAAGATTTAGTAAGTACTTTGAAACAAACTGCAAAACAGCCAGCAGAAGCTGGTAAATTCATGTATCTGGTAAATGCTCAAGACGGTACTGTTTCTATTATTAATACAGATGTTAACTATTTACCAGGTCCTTCAATTATAGTGGGAGATAATCCAACTGATATTTCATTTGATCCGGCACATGCGAGAATGTATGTTACCAATTATGCTTCTAATTCAATATCTGTTATTGATACCATTACAAACACGGTAATATGGTCTCCAATAACTGTGAGCGGACATCCTATTGCAATTGCGTTTGATCCTTCACATAATAGAATGTACGTTGTAAGTTTTTCTGGTTCTGTCTCTGTAATTGACACCAACACCAACACAGTAATAGGGCCTCCCATAACTGTGGGTGGAAGTCCTATTGCAATTGCGTTTGATTCCGTGCATGCCAGAATGTACGTTTTGAATCTTTCTGGTTCTGTCTCTGTAATTGACACCAACACCAACACCGTAATAGGGCCTCCCATAACTGTGGGTGCAAGTCCTCAAGGAATTGCGTTTGATTCAATACATACGCGAATGTATGTGACAAATCAAGGTGACGGTTCTGTCTCTGTAATTGACACCAACACCAACACAGTAATAGGGCCTCCCATAACTGTGGGTGGAAGTCCTATTGCAATTGCGTTTGATTCCGTGCATGCCAGAATGTATGTTGGCAGTACAGATTCAGTATTTGCTATAGATACCAACACCAATACAATAATGGGATCTGCTATACTTGCAGGTAATGGTCCACAGGAAATGTCGTTTGATCCAGTGCATGCCAGAATGTACGTTACAAATTATTTTAGTAATTCGGTCTCAGTTATAGACACAAATACCTTTACTAACATAGCTTCAATAACTGTAGGAAATGTGCCAGCAGGAATCACTTTCGCCTCGTCACTAAGGTAAAAATTGAAATTTCTCATTTGGACAAATCATCATGTAAATAATCTACAAAAATGAAACGAAAAGACCATGGATGTAAATACATTTATTCAATTTTTTCTAGATATATTATCTAAGACATATATATGAATATCAATTTTAATTTGTCTTCAGCAAATTATAGCAATCCAAAGCCAGACAAGAGTTCATAAAATATTTAGATTGATTTTTATTTTTTTGATTATATGTTAGATGCCTTCCTGAATATGGTAAATCTTCAATAATCCTTCTTTTTTCAATTTATTTACACCCATAGTCTGTAATATAATCTCTGATTCAAAATCTGATACGGAAATGGCGTTATCTAACAATATCAAAGTTGCTTTATTATTTATCATATCATTTTAAGAAATTTAAGAGCATCATTGATCTTAGAATTACTAGATGAATAAGTATGCATATAATGGCCATCTAGTTGTGATCGCTCAAGTTCTTCTTTTTGATTGTTGACTGAAATTAAATCTACTAACTCTAATGTCGAAAATGTTTGAAGTTTAATATCATCTCTTTTGGCTCTGTTAATTTAGCGAAAGATCTATAGCTGCGGATATCCTATTTCTAATGTATGGTTATTACATTTGAACGAAATAGAACATCCACAATAATAGTAATGTATTCACTGTATTTGTATTTTCTTGGTCTCAGTTTAAGAAATACCAGTAAAGCACTGTCTATCTTTGTAGATGGAAAAAGAAGTTACGTGTCTGTCTGGAATTGGGTACAACGTTTTGGGTCAGACCAAGTATACAAACGAAAGAGAGTATCTGCATTTATCATCGATGAGACAGTAATTCAGATTGGATGGAAACATTATTTTTTATGGATTGCCACAGAACCAGTACATCATTCTATCTTGGGAATTCATATTTCTGAGCACAGAAATATGCTTGTTGCAGCACAATTCATTGGATCTTTGGTTAGCAAGT
>CAZHFI010000159.1:0-2617 GCA_964531845.1 uncultured Nitrososphaeraceae archaeon | reverse complement strand
AATTTATTATCATTTTATGTACTGAAACACACTGATTTCAAATTTAATAAATCAAGTCTTAAATTAGGAGGTGAAAATATTATTTTAACTTAAGATCTGTTGAATCTATTTATTTTTTAATGGCATCATATTTTATCCTTGATTATGTTATTATGATTTTATGTAAAAATCCGTAAATATAGCATGGAATCCTGATTTGTTTGAACACAGATTATGGTTTAGGAAAGAACAGTATTCAAGAAATCCAAAATATTCAATTATAGTTGTATATCATTTTTTTAGTTGTCAAAATCCTATATAGTAAATGTTTTTTTTCTATGACAAGCAGTACACAAAACCTGACAGTTTGAAAAATGATTATTTGATCTATCATTATTTTTATGATCAAAATCATATCCATATTTAAGTTTCTTTCTACAATGTGCACATCTTTGGTTTTGTTTTTTCATGACATGCTGTTTGGTCTCATCAAAATGTCTTCTTTTTTTCTTGGTTGGTTTTATAAACAGAATCGAAATACTAATAATAAAAAAAATTGTCGATATAATAGATGTCCAAAGAATATTGGATTCAACAGTGCGGGTTGTATAGAAGAGAATGAAAACTAGACCTAAAAATAAAGTCAAAATACTAGTAACGAATCTTTTCTTAAACATACCTCTACTTCTTTCTATAAAGTAACACACACCTAAGCAAATAAGATATATAATAATCCAAAATAATACCCAAAACGATAATGTTTCTTTTATGTTTAAATCAGGCATCTTTCTTTACTGTCAATTCTTATAGAATTTAAAATGGATTGTACTTCAGATAGGTGGTGAGAAAAAAGTGGTTTTTTCCCCAGAATATTCAATTATAACAAAATATCATTTCCCTCAACTATTGTTTCTAAAATCAAGTTTAAAATCTTTTGAATACATTCCTCTATTATTTCCGATATCGTTATATTATATTTGGTATGACGAACGATTGGAAACAACAGTCTTTTTTTCATCTACGATTTTAAAGTTATCATTTTCTTTTTGTTTATTAGAAAGAAAATCTTTTATATATTCTTCAACAGTGGCATTAAGGTTTGACTTGAAATATTTATAGGAACGCTTTCCGCATCATGAGGTCCAGATTTTAAAGTTATTTAAGTATCATCTATTCCTTTGTCTATAACATTCCAATTTTCAGGATAGAAAAAACTCAATCCATAAGATACATTTTTGTAATACTTCAAGTGTTCTTGGTCTTGAGCGTAAATAGAAGTTTGAATTAAAATTAAAGATAAGCAAGAAAAAATAAAGAAATTTGTAATAGTCATTTTTAAGTTTTAATTTATTACCAACTAAAGAATTTATATATTTCCTACTAACAAATGAAAAAACTGTAGAGTAGTGAGAAATCATTACTCTATATCAAAATCTTATTATTGTATTAAATCGATAGAATAAACCTTTTCCAGATAATTTATAAATATTTCAGTAGTAATGGATATTAAATTATTCTACTACGCGAATGTCCCATAAAAAATAATTTTCATCTCTTCTTTTTTATTACACTCAAACTACGATTTTCTTTTAAAATCAAAACTCCAGAAATTATAAATAATATCATAGCCGGTGTTCCAAAATAGATACCAACAATTAGAAAAGAAAATCCTAATCCAATTAACAAACCATCTTTAAAAATCAAATTTGTATCTTTAATCACCGAGACCAAAATTAAGGTCAAATTTATAGTACAAGTAAATGAGATAAATAATAAAATGTGGTCAAACGTAAGAATATGAAGAATTTTATATTTTAATCTTTATAAAATATTGAGACTAAATATTCATATATCTTCCTACTTAATCTAGTGACAATCCTGATGTGATACGTACATCAACAAGCCAAAGTAAATATCACGTAACCGTTTCCTTTATGGTGTGTTATGGTAACATTGATGACTTGCTGCCATATACTATGGATATGACCTCTATGAATATATACTAATATCTTGCAATGGTTATAAAATTTACAACAACGATTACGCAAATCCTCATATCTAGATTGTTTTTGATAGATATTCAATATTTACAATAAACTATGTTATCTATCATCAATTCTAAATGGCAAATCAAATGAATGTATAGTTTATTTTAAATTAATTTTTCCCAAATTGACAAGCTAGTTAGAGATATTATCTCCGGTTAAATTGTTTTCTCTTAACGACACATGTATACTTGTATTGTAATCGCACTAAAATTTTATTTCTGTATCTCATGAGAAAACCTCAATGAGATTAAATCTCAACTTGCAGGGTTTTAATAGAAGATTATTTCAACTCATGTAACGACAGGAAATAAAATCTTGATTGTTTATTCAATTAGTAACATTTTTTGTGTAAAATTATAATGATATTAAACTGATAAACTCCAACTAGAGCTTGTAGGAACATTCAAGACAATACTTCTCAATTGCTGTGACACCATCACCAACATCAAATAATGCCTCAACTTCCGCCGCTTTTGAACAGGCAAGACAGAATTTTTGTAATCCATTACGACCAGTGGTTAAATTTCTCGTTCCAATAAACACCTTATGAAGCATATTTAGTTAGACCTCTGTATTATAAAAAATACATA
>CAZHFI010000158.1:0-2637 GCA_964531845.1 uncultured Nitrososphaeraceae archaeon | reverse complement strand
AGCGAATCTGATATTATAAATAGATTTTTTGGATGTCCGAATTTTTCATAATTTTCAAATAAACCATCTATTAAAAATTCTGGAGTAAGTGCCATATTAAAACCAGAAATTGCAATAATTGAATTATCTTGTACTGTCAAGAAAGCAGTAGAAATGTCAACGTTCTTTGAAAACATAACTAGAGTTATTTTATGTACTATTAAATACTGATATTAATGAATGGTTTTCTTTATTTTGCGAAATTTTCTATATGCCTTTACTTTCTTGATTGGAACTAAAATAAGAAGTAAAATATCTAGCAGTCAAACCTAGTTTGGCAACAGATAATTTACAAACTCTGAAAATAAAGTATATCCGGCTATCTGCTAGCAGGATATCAATTTAAAATATATTAAAAGTATAAAGATATTTCATCCAAAATTTCAAAAAAATCTGTGAAAATTAAAAAATTAGATTCATTTATTTCAATTAACCATCGACCATTGAAGAAAAAGTTTTTAAATTAATGGAAAATCCTCTCAATTTGTCTATCAGTCAAGTTGGTGCAAGGAGAGGAAATCATATTTGATATCAGCTGCTTTGAAATAAACATAATGTAAACCACCATCTAATATTTTTTTAAAAAATATAACATGCATATGGATGAAATGATAGCAAGTATCAAACTGTAAAGTAATGCCATCTGTATTCCATAGCCATCCCACAGAAAACCAAAAGCAACATTACCTACAAGTAAACAACTTCCGGCAATCAGTCCATAAAAACCAAATGCTGTTCCCCTATTTTGAACAAATATATATTTCGAAATAATTGCTCTTTGAACAGTTTCAGAAATACCAACGTATAATCCATAGACGAACGGAATTGAAATAATATAATAAAAATTATTTTTCTCAGAGAAATACATCAAAAATATAGATAGTATGAATAGTAAAAATCCAATAATCATTACGCGTTCCTTTCCTATCCTGTCAGATAATAAACCTGCAGGTATTCCTATTATTGTATGTGTTACATTAATTAGTGTATATATTATAGGGATAAATTTATCATCTATTCCCAGGTCGGATAATTTTAAAAGTACAAAGGAATAATTAAAAGCCCCTAAACTAAAAATCGCTATTATGATTACAAAAATGAGGTATTTTTTATTTCCAATTAACAGATTTTTTAAATTAGGAAAAAAATTTATTACTGAATCTCTTTCTTTTTTATTTATAAATTTGTCTTTAACATAATAAGCCAAGACAAATAGAGAAAGGATGCCTGGTATTATAGAGAATAAAAAAATATATTGAATATTTCCAAATAGTTGTAATATAAAAAAAGCAAATAACGGTCCTAATATCGCTCCCATTTGATCCAAAGACCTATGAATTCCAAATGCTTTTCCAGTATTGGATTCCGTTACAGAATCAGCTATCAGAGCATCCCGTGGTGCAGTTCTAATACCTTTTCCCATTCTATCGGCAATCCTGACAATAATTGTATCTATCGATGTAGATACAAAGATAAAAAAAGGTTTACTAAATGTCGAAATTGCATATCCAAAAAATATAATAATTTTCCTTTTACCTATCTTATCAGAAATATAACCGGAAGGCATTCTAAAGATGTAGTTAACAAAATCTCCTGACCCCTCTATTGCACCTAGAATTGTTCTTGATAAATCCAAGTCTTTAATAATGTAAAGAGGCAAAACAGACATGATCATTTCGGTAGATAAATCGGTAAAAAAACTAACCAATCCAAGATATATTACATTTTTAAAGTTTTTGGTATTCATGTTTTACACAGACATCATATTTCAGATTTAGAAGATATGATAATATTAATTATATTTAATCACTAACCTTTGTTATTAAATTAAATATCCAAGTATATATTAATTGATTTTTAAGAATTTACAGATATGGTAAATGTTTACTTTATCGTTTACTTAAGGTAATTTAGACTTTTATTATTATAATAGTAGTGTAATAGGATTTGGATAAAATTTCTTTTGGTTCATAAAATTAGGATATTATCTATTAAGATTTTTTCCAAATTTTTCTGTAGTGATGTGTACCATGTTGAATAAGATTAGAATAAATGATGGTAAAAATCCTTATTTCCTTCAACTTACAATTGATTTCAAGACCATTAGAAATTTGGTATCCGAATTATCACAACAACAAACTATCATTATATTTATCAATAATTTTATTTTCAAATTTACTTAATTTGAAATTTTTTTTCCATACGTTAACTTGTTCCTTATATGCATTGCAATTGAACAATACATCGTGGAGATACTCCATACAGAAACAAACAGACTATTTGTTTTCTAACTGCTAATGCTAATAGTTAATAAAAATAAAATCCACTACTACAAGTAAATATAAAAAAGAAAAAGAGAGAAGAGAGAAAGAAGAAGAGAAATAGTAACTAGTAAATTGCCAGCTACAAACGGTTTTATTTTTAAGTTAAACTTTAATTTTTTTTATAATACAATGGGTAAAATTATCTGAAATTAGACTTTCCGTTTGAATTCTCTGGAATCTCCTATATGCGGTAGAGTATGGGTGTTATGGTGAGGAAACATGTATCTGTACAAGGCATTTTTCAGTAAACATTGTTTTGTTGCGTATTTTTTTT
>CAZHFI010000157.1:0-2670 GCA_964531845.1 uncultured Nitrososphaeraceae archaeon | reverse complement strand
AGGAGAGTACATACAATCAATGTATGCATACCATTATAAAAAAAGATTGATTTACAATTCAATTTTTTTTTGAATAATGAAAATAGTATTATTTTAATGAATAATAAAATTATTAATAAATGAGAAGGTTTAATAATCCTATAAAAAAATTTTTGTGTTGAAACCTAATGGGTAAATTTAAGTCGACTCAGGATATTTTACGAATTATAAATAATAAAGATCAAATCCGTAATTTTGGAGTAATAGCTCATGTGGACCATGGGAAAACAACCATGAGTGATAGTTTATTGGCCGCTTCAGGCATTATATCGCCTTCTGTTGCAGGACAGGCATTAGCATTAGATTCTATGAAATTAGAACAAAACAGACAGATGACAATTCGTGGTGCTAACGTCACATTACTATATGAGCATGAAAACAAGGAATATGTAATAAACATGATAGATACCCCTGGACACATAGATTTTACAGGGAGGGTGACAAGAGCATTACGTGCCATTGATGGAGTAGTTGTAGTTTCAGATTCTGTAGAGGGAATAATGACACAAACTGAAACAGTTACGCGTCAAGCATTGGAGGAAAGAGTGAGACCAGTTCTTTACATCAACAAGATAGATAGACTAGTAAAAGAATTAAGATTAGATGCATCAGCAATGCAGAAATGGCTTTCTAATATTATTGCTGAATTTAATAGATTAGTTGATCTTTATGCGGAGCCAGAACTTAAAGAAAAATGGAAGGTGAGTATACAGGGAAATAGTGTAGCATTTGGTTCGGCAAAAGATAGATGGGGATTTAATTTCAATATAGCACAAAAGAAAGGCGTATCTTTCAAGGATGTATATGATGCATATACATCAGATGATCCAAACATGATAAAAGAATTAGCTGTAAAAGCTCCATTGCATGATGCAGTTCTGGGTATGGTGGTACAACATCATCCACCGCCACATGTAGCACAGAAGTACAGAATACCAAAAATATGGCCAGGAGATTTAAATTCTGAGATTGGTAAGGCCTTATTGGAATGTAATGATAAAGGACCTGCAGTAATGATGGTAACCACAATCAATGTAGATCCACAAGCAGGAAGGGTTGCTACAGGAAGATTATTTTCAGGTACAATAAAAGATGGAGATGAAGTATATCTTTTAGATGCAAAGAGGCCTGGAAAAGTTCAATCAGTCAGTATATACATGGGAAATACAAGAGAATTGGTAAATGTCCTTCCAGCTGGTAACATCCCAGCATTATTAGGACTAGATTATGCAGTAGCAGGTGAAACAATATCCACCATTAAGAACAATATAGCATTTGAATCAATTAAATATGTATCCGAGCCTGTTGTTACCATTGCAGTAGAACCAAAACATCCTAAAGATCTTCCTAAGTTAGTTGAGGCTCTAAGAAGGATAACAGTAGAAGATCCCAATCTCATCGTAAAGATAAACGAGGAAAGTGGTGAAACTTTGATGGCTGGGATGGGTGTACTACATCTTGAAATTGCAACATCTTTGTTGCAAGAAGCTGGATTGGATATCGTGACAACACAACCTTTGATCAACTACAGGGAAACGATCAAATCCAGGACAGGACCAATAATGAGCAAATCTCCAAATAAACACAATAAGATATTCATGAGGGCTGAGCCACTTGACGAATCGATTATTGAAATGATAAAAGTTGGACAAATTAAAGAAGATATGGATAAAAAAGAACTAGCAAAAATATTAAGAGAGAAAGGATGGAATGCAGATGAAGCAAAGAATGTGAGTGCTATCGATCCTTCTGGGAATATGTTAGTAGATGAAACAAAGGGAGTTCAATTCTTGCAAGAATCAATGGATTCAATCAGATCCGGTTTTGACGATGTTGTGCATGCAGGGCCTCTATCACAGGAAACAGTGAGAGGGGTAAAATTTGTACTACATCATTATGTGCCACATGAAGATCCAGCTCATAGAGGATTAGCACAATTGATGCCAGCATCAAGGAGGTCTATGTTAGGTTCGATGTTGTTGGCAGATCCGATACTCCTTGAACCCGTCTTGGGAATAGAGGTAAAATGTCCCCAAGAGCAGATAGGGACTGTTGCAGGAATTCTTTCGGGAAAAAGAGGAAAATTAATTAGTGTAGAACAGAAGGGTGTAATTGCAATAATGTTAGGTGAAGTTCCCGCATCGGAAACATTCGATCTTTCCGAGGTCATGCGTGGAGGAACTGCTGGAAAAGCAATGTGGAGTACATATTTTAAGAACTGGCAAGCCGTGCCGCAATCAATAGCTAAGAATCTGATTACCGAAATAAGAAAGAGAAAGGGGATCAATGCAGAACCACCAAGTGCCGATGAATTTATCGATAAGGAATAATCTACAACAATTTTTTCCTTTTCATTAGGCTCAAAATACATATCTTTATTTTTTAATTTCTAAAATCTTTTTGTGATTTTTATATCAAAAAATAAATCAAACCGGATTAAAAGATTTATTAAATTGGACTAATAGTGGGTTCTTGTTCATCACATGGGCTCGTAGCGCAGGCTAAATCAGATTTAGTTTTAGGCGTAAAATGGATAGCGCGGACGCCTCCTAAGCGTCAGGCCAAGGGTTCAAATCCCTTCGAGCCCGCCTTCTTTAAACTCTGGGTTTGCTACCTAAATCATTAGTCATG
>CAZHFI010000156.1:0-2672 GCA_964531845.1 uncultured Nitrososphaeraceae archaeon | reverse complement strand
AGATTCATGGAGATTCTTTGTTGCAACTAGCTGAAACATTCAGAAATTAGAGCGAATATATTTTAGATGTAGACAAATTTTCTATGTATGAATAGAGCAAGTCTCGAATGGTTAAAAATTCATTATAATGACAATTTAGTTCTAGTCGATACTCGTGATACCCATCTTTATCGTTTTGGACATTTAGAAAATGCTATCTCTATTCCATTAGAAAGAGTAATTCATATGTCCAATAATGGTTCGAGTCTAGTTTTAGATTCCATACAGGCTCAAAATGTTTTTGGATCAATGGGAATAGATAATACAAAACATGTTGTTTTCTATGGTGAGTATGCTGACCCTTCTGTAGCACGGGTTGCTTGGACATTATTATATCACGGACATAATAATATGTCAATACTGGATTCAAGTTTCAGTAAAATTCACAGAATGGAATTATTACCAATAACAAAGCAGGTACCTAAAATCACCAATTCTAATTTTGTATCTCAGATAGATAATTCCATTAGAGCTGACGAAAGCTATGTTAAATCCAAATTGACTGATCCTTCTACCATAATTGTAGATTCGAGAACTGTGCAAGAACACTTTCAAGCTAGGATTCCTCATTCACGTCTCCATAATTGGGAAGAAGGTGTTGGATTAGATGGAAACACTTTTCTTCCAGATGTCGACCTTCGCCAGATGTTCCAAAATGAACTAATATCAGATAGTTGTGAGATTATTTGTTATTGTCATTCAGGAATCAGAGCTTCTCATAAATTTTTTCAATTTAAATACGCCTCTTTTAAAAATGTAAGATTGTATGATGGTTCTATAATAGACTGGGCACAACGACGAAATCCAATTCGTTAGTTTTTGAATAGTTTCAATATATATAAAATATAAAATCTTTTAAGTCTCTTTTTCCAAAGTATAAATAGTTAATCAATTTATTGTAAAAATCTGAATACTTCATATAAAAATTGGTGTAATTTAGACGAAAGCATTTACATTACCGAAACCGTTGAACAATATAAACAATATGCTGGTTTAAATTTTAATATTAATATCTTAAAAAAATTGTCTTTTCTTCGTATGGAAAATACCTCTTTATTCTTAAAGGAGTATTGTTCTGAAGATACACCAAAAGCGCTTATTGTCAATATTATGGATACATATGCTAATTCATCTACTAAAAACCTAGAAATCAATCTACATATTGGTAGAAATAAAAAAATTATGACAAAAAAATATAAATTTAAAGGCCAATATGTAAACTGGAGTAATTGGAGACAGTATAACAATTATGAGAAAAGTTCTCAATTTAGAAAAGAAGTCTTTGATGAATTTATCAAAAAGACAATTCACATAGAATCATATATTGATTTAAGATTCAAGAAAATTCATGATAAATACAATAAATTTGGTCACAATAATCCGACTTTAGAACAATTGAATCTTGATCCTCTAACAGGATATCTTTATAATGAAAAATTTTCATACCAACAACTTTATCGATTCATTCAAAGTCTAGGATTAAAGGTTAGAAGACCTTTTATTGAAAAATTAAATTTTTTCTCAAATCTGATATTAAATGGTCAAGCAGAATATTATGATGATTTTTATTTTTTTAGAAATAAAATTTTTGCTGACTACCAGAATATTTTTCATAAAATAAATCCAGTGGTTGAGGTCAAAAAAATTCTCAAATCTATGGAATTTAATCCGTCGAGAATTACTTTTGATATAGCCGATAGGCCAAACAAATATCCATCACCAATTTGTTTTTTTGTGAAAATTCCAACTGATATAAGGATACTCTATAAAAACGAGAATCCATATTTTGATCTCCAAAGCTGTTTCCATGAATCAGGACATGCTATACATGCTTCATCAATTGATTGCAATTTAGATTACTGGAATAAATATTTTATACCGATGGGTATAACAGAAATTTTTTCCATTTTATTGGAACGGCTTACAAAGAATCCTATTTATTTAAAATCAATTCTTTCTTCTACTCAGGCAAATGAAGTTTTTTTTGAAAAACTTAAACAAAGAACTAATTTCATGGAATTGTTTTTTGTCACATTTTACTCAGCAAATTCATTGATGAAAATGAAATTCTGGAAACATCATCTATCAATAAAAGAAACCAATTCTTTGTATAACAAACTTGTAAAAAAATTTACTGGTATAGATTTACCCGGAGAATATTGGATGCTTCATCACATATTACCAGAGTCCGTAATGTATGTTCCAAGTTATTTAATAGCTGCAGTCAGAGCAAAAGAACTAGAGACAATTCTTGTTTCCAAATTTGGCGATAGATGGTGGACTGATAAAAGTTCCGGTAAATATTTAAAAAATTTAATGAAAGACGGTGCTGAGATTGATTTGACAATTTTGAAACTAAGAGGAGATGACTTTATAGATGAAATAACCACTAACTGATTTTAAGATTCTATTTATCAAATCCAAAATTATAAATTGAAATACAATACTATAAAATTTATAATGAAAAAAGAATATATCGCTTCCAGAATTGAAGCTATGGCCGATGGCAGTCCATATGTTTTTATTTCTTTTTCAGACCCAAATGATTACAAGGCTGGATCTGAGAAAAGATTTAATCCATTTGGACCAAATGTTATGACATTTACTTCTCCTGATGATTTAATGAAAAATTT
>CAZHFI010000155.1:0-2728 GCA_964531845.1 uncultured Nitrososphaeraceae archaeon | reverse complement strand
TACATTAGAAATAGGACATTAACAGCTATTGATCTTTCGTTAAATTAACAGAGCCATCAAATCTGTTAGAATATAATTTTTTCCCTATAGACATACGAAATTAAATTTAAATAATATAATGGACACATGAACTTATCGAACTTTATTTTGTAAAAATAGTTGTAGAATATAATTAGATTAGACAAAAAAATAATTATAATGTTTCTTTTCCGCCCTGTTCTTCAATCACAACTAAAGTAACTGTTGATGTAATTCCAGGTATCTTTCTTATTCTGTTTGTAATTGTATTGTTCATACTTTCGGTATCATTCGTTCTAACCTTTACAAATATATCATGAACTCCATAAGTTCCTCTTACTTCTTTAACATCGGTCAGTTTTGTAAGTTCATTGATTATTCTCTCTTCCGACCCTAAGGTACAATTAGCAAGAATATATGCGGTAGGCATATTTCTAATTGTTCCATATTATATTTAGTCCTTTCCAAAAAATTAATTAATATATGAAACAACCTCTAAAATTTATTATTTGAAAAGAAAAAATCTAATTAAAACAAATACAACAAAGATTAAAGTCAAATCTAGTTACAAATACGACGGAAATTCAGAGTATATGGGTAATGAATTTTATCAATTCTTTTTATTTATACTTAATCTCAAAAATATAAATCGTTCTGGATGGATTACTAAAGCCAATATTAAACAACCGGAATCAGTTGCTGAGCATACTTTTTCGTTATGTATCATTAGTATGTTATTTTCTGATATTTTCGGTTTTAAAACAGAGAAGATTATTAAAATGTCATTATTACATGATTTGGCGGAGACTATTACTGGAGATTATACTCCTGAAGAAATAACGACGGAAGACAAGATCATAAAAGAACGTAATGCAATTAAAAAGATTTTGAGTCTGTTACCAAAAAAACTAAGATCTAAATATATGTCTGTATGGAAAGAATACATATTAAATACAAGTGAGACATCAAGGATTGTACATGATTTAGACAAATTTGAAATGTTGTTACAGGCTGACATGTATCTTAATAACGGAATTTCCTACGAATCGCTCAAAACATTCTATGAATCCAGTTTAAATTATCTTAATACAAAAGAGGTAAATTGTAATAATATTACTTCTAACTACATAGAATTTCATAAACTGCTTTTACAATTATCCAGAAGATTTTACATATAATTAAAGTAATGCTTAAGATATTATATTGAAAGATAAAATTACTAAATATCTATGCAATATTTTTTAGCATTAAAACAGGGGGAGAAGAGAGTGAAAATATCTCAAGAACTATTAAATCACTATGTTGAAGGAAGAGCTATGCCTGCGATCGCATTGAAAGATACTAAAAATAATAATTGGAATCCCGTCGGAGAAGAAAATTTAATTGCAACGGTAAAGGAGGAGAATGGATTTATGATTGTTTTATGTGATAAAGATGGAATGGCCAAGACCATTGCCCAATGGTTTACAGCGGAACAAACAAAAGAGATCCTATCACGAATTAAAGAAGAACTAAATCTGACCAAATATGAGGGTAAATTGTTTTTACCGATCTAAAGGTAATTTGTCCAATTGCTGTTATAAAGTTAATAATCACTGCAACTAAAGTTATTACGCTTGTCTAGTAAGTATGAACAAGAAATAGAAGTTAAAGGACATCTTGTTGATTCAATGATTTTAACAAAAATTTTTGACAAAATCATGGATCTTAAAGGAGATTTTCAAGTGGTAGAATTCAAAATTGGAAAACGAAAAACCGATCCTAGTTATGCTAGACTAATAATAAAGGGAAAAAATCAAGAACATTTGGATAATCTCCTTGAATTAGTATATTTGGAAGGAGCGCAACCAGTTTTAATTCAAGGCGTTATTCTTGAACCGGCGCCTAAGGATATGGTGTTGCCAGATAATTTTTATAGTACAACTAATAAAGCAACTGAGATTTTTTACGAGGAAACTTGGATAAATGTAGAAGACATGATGATGGATAAATGTATAGTTTTTGAAAGAAAAAATAAAGTCGCAAAATGTGAGATGATCAGAAATATAAAAAAAGGAGATTTAATAGTGGTGGGGGAAAGAGGAATTAAAATAATTCCTGAGGAACGCCCACGCCAAGGAATTGATATATTTCAATTTATGAGTAGCACAACATCGAGTGAACGTCCAACACAGCAAATAATAAAAAAAATTGCTATTGATATTCTTAACCTTAGTAAGAATAAAGATAAAATAGTTATTGTATGCGGTCCTGTTGTTGTACATTCAGGTGCTTCAAATGCTCTTGCTAAAATGATAAAGTTGGGATATATACATGGAATTTTAGCAGGCAATGCACTTGCGGTTCATGATGTAGAAAACGCGTTAATGGGTACTTCATTAGGAATGAATGTGAATGATGGGACATTAGCAATTAGTGGACATAGAAATCATATGGATGCAATAAATGAAATATTTAAAGCTGGATCTCTGGATAAAATGGTAAAAAATAAGACATTAAAAAAAGGTATAATGTATGAATGTATTAAAAATAATGTTCCTTTTGTATTATGTGGTTCAATCAGAGATGATGGACCAATTCCTGATGTGATTACAGATATAGTGGAGGCACAAAGAAAATATAAACAGATTCTCAAGAGTGCAAAGATGGTTATTATGTTATCATCAATGTTACATTCAATAGCCGTAGGTAATATGTTGCCATCAACTAC
>CAZHFI010000154.1:0-2744 GCA_964531845.1 uncultured Nitrososphaeraceae archaeon | reverse complement strand
GTACAAGAAAGAGGATAGTAACTTGGATACCGGGAATAAAATCAAATATCAAATTGATCAAGGTTGAAAAAATTTTAAAAAAAATAAGCTATTTAATCATAAACGAATCTGAATCTTTCCAATTAACAGGTTCTCCCTACCCTTCTGATGCATGTAACAAAATTAGCAATCTAAGTAAAGAGGTTGGGGTAATCATAACATTAGGAGAAAATGGCTGCATGTACTCAAAGAATGGTCAAATAAATAAAATACCTACTGTTAACCTAGCAGAAATAGGATTAAATATAGTCAACACTGCTGGTTCGGGAGATGTTTTTGCGGGAACTTTTTCTTCATTAAAGGTTCTAGATTATGATGATATGGATGCTATAAAAATGGCATTGGTAGCCGGTTCAATTAAAGCTACCAAGAAAGAAATTCAAGCTGGACCGAGCTTAAATCAGATTTTACAATTTGTAAAAAAGTACAAAGTTGAAATCAAAACTAAACCCTGAATAATACCAATCAGGTATTTTTGGTTGAACTTCCGTAAATTTTATAAATTTTCCCGGTACTATTAGAGATATAATTCCACACATCAGACCTTATTTTTAACTCGTTAAATTTTATTTTTTGATCTTCTTGTAGTGATTCATAAACAAATTGGCCAATTACCATTTGGTCTGGTTTAGCCATAGAAGTCATCTTTGCAGTGATGCTTATTGTATAGCCCAAAATATCAGTAATTGGTCGTTTTATTGTAACGAATTTATTATCAACTTCGACGGTGTTGTTTTCCCACCCATATTGAACTATTGCGTTTTCACCAACATCAATGCCTATTCTCACACTTATCTCTGGATAATCATATTGACTTAAAATAGGATTTATCCCTTGTTTGACTACTTTTATCATGGATATTCCGCAATTTACAGCGTTTGTACATGGAAAAGAAAGGTCATGTTTATCAAGTGATTTGACCAAAAAGAAACCAAGAATGGCGTCACCAACGTATTTTAGTACATAACCACCGTAAGCAATTATAAGATTAGACATTTCTTGCGCATATGCCCTAAGGATATCAGCGAGTCTATTGACGGGTAAAGTCATGCATAATTTTGTTGAACCTACCAAATCAACGTGTATCATTACCAGATTTATCTTTGTCCCGATAAATCTTTCAAGGAATTTTTTGGACTCGTCTGTTGATACATCAAATTCAAAATTTACCTGCAGAGCTTTCCAAATACGAGATTGAGCATTTTTTATAATTTCATCGATATTGACAATTGCATCCAGGTAAAAGTCAGCTATAGAAGTATTACCTGAAAGCTCCTTACGTTTTTTTTTCTTTTCCTCTTCATTATCTATAATTTTTTTAATTTCTGCAATGTCAAGGTCTGTTTCATTTGCAATTATTTCAATGGGGATACCAGAATAGTATAAATTTAAAATTTTTTGTTTTTGTTCAATTAACAATTAATTTCCAAAAATTGTTTATCTGTTGAGATATTTAAAACTAAATAGAAACTATGTTTAAAAGACTACTACTAGTTGGAAAATAAACATAAAAGATAAAGAAGATGCCTTATAATGAAATTCTGGTTAACTCTTTTAGGTCCACTGTTCCCCATGCACCCATTCCTGGAGAATTGCGAGGTTCCGTGATATTTCCAACAATTTCACTTATTATAATTTCCTTTGCAGCCATTGGAGGCCAGACCATAGCAACATATTCTCCAACTTCGCCAGCTTTATCGAGTTTAGCTGGAATAACTCTTTCAATAGTAAAGTTTTTGTCAAGCAACATGGTTTTAACTTTCTCAAAAAGTTCTCTCTGTCCGTGGACTATTACATGAATATTTTTACTAGTATCCAATGTGACAATAAATAATCAAAAGGACTATAAACGTGTTTTCAAGTATCCTAATATGTCTTTCAATACAAATAAAAAAATTCTCTTAATTGCAAATACAATTTTATTTATCAAATATTAAATTTTTTATGTTGAATGCAATCAGTTTTGCAATTTTAGGTGATTATGAAATTGCTAAAGAATTTGGAAAAAAAGGAACAACTACAGATATTTCAATATTTGATAGAAAAACAAATGAAGTAATTTATTCATGGATATGTCCCGTATCATTTCCCGATAAAATCCAGTCTTTACTTCAAGTTCTCAATATGGTTGATTATGTAATTTTGAATATCACAAAAATGGACAAATATTTAGGAGAACAGATGGTCGCAATTGATATGTTAAACCTTCAAAAAGGATTTATTTTACATTCATGGGAAATTGATAAATCGAAGATACAAAATCTAATCAAAGATTCTTCATTATCAGATTATAAAATTATGGATAGCATAGAGACATTAAAACAAGAAATTACAAAAATACAACAGGAAGAAGTGTCCAATAACGACGATGAACTGATAGTACCTATTGACCATAGTTTTGATGTAAAGGGGATAGGCTCAGTAGTTTTAGGTGCAGTAAGGAAAGGAGCGATAAAGACTTATGATCAAGTAAAGATACTTCCCCAAGGTCAGACTATCACCATTAAATCAATCCAGGTACATGACGACCCAGTCAACGAAGCTAGATACCCATCAAGAGTAGGATTGGCATTGAAAGGTATATCACATGAAATGGTTTCACGTGGAGATATAATATGTTCTGATAAATCACATCTTAAAATAATCAATGAACCTTTAGCTGTAAAAATAACTAAAAGCAAATTCAGTAAGGGAGAAATACAACC
>CAZHFI010000153.1:0-2762 GCA_964531845.1 uncultured Nitrososphaeraceae archaeon | reverse complement strand
CTAGAAAAAGTATATAGTAATTGTCAAGCTCTGTACATTACAAGATTTCTGTATCCTATACTATAAGATGATAACAAATCTTGTTCGGTATAATATAACAAGTAATTTTTACAATAAGTAGATCATAAACACATGACTAGCATGGAGGGGATGGGATTAGAATCCGTATTTTGAAGTCTGTCCTTATTTTGAGACCTCATAAACAAAATTATATCAACATTGAATAAATATTTTCATGGTTGTGTAATCTCATTTCATCATAGCTATCTTATCTATCTCTAGATATCGTTAATTACATCAAGAATCTTTATTATAATCAAAATAACGGCCTTTTTTAGGATATCATAAAAGATATATTCAATTACAGCAATATACAGTATAATTAAGAAAATGCAGCACTTAGAATCCTCGTATCTTACAATAACATTTAATTCTAAAGATGATGAAGAAAATGGATTTTATGAATTACTAATGAAAAAAATCCCTATCAAAAGTGCAGGCATGCATAGATATACCATAAGTCGTGAAAATCTAGATGTATTAGACAAAATAGGTTTAAAATATACTATAGAAAAAGATACTACTAAATAGACAAAACATCTTGTCATTTTCAAATATCCTAGTTTACATATATCTTCCAGTATATTATAATGACAAGACACCTGTTGAAAAATCAAAATTTGTTGAAACATTTAACGAACTAGTAGAAATGTTTGGAGGTTGTTCAGCTGATGAAAATACAATTATGGGAAGTTGGAAAGATCCTATTACAAATAATGTATACGATGACGAAATAAGAATATATCACATTCTCTGTTTAGACACCGAATCCAATAGAACTGAATTAAAACAATATAAAGAAAAACTAAAGGATAGATTCAGACAGGAAGAGATACTCATGTATTATGTTTCTGTTAACAGATTTTAAAAATTATTATATAAATTTCAGATGATTTAGTTTAGCCATTTTACTCATCTCTTTCAATAAATAGGATTTGGGATTCGAACATATGAGTGGTAGTCATGTGTTGTTAGGTATTTAGCTTTTTTGAAATGAGTGATATTTTTTTCTTGAATTAACTTATCGATAATTAAAAAAAATTATTGGGTAATTGGCCAATTGAAGTGTGAATTCATGTCTACACCAGTCGGAAATGGCGGTCTTGGAAATTCAACACCGTATATCTTTTCTAGGCAATCTAAAATGGCATTAATTTTATCTTCTGAAATACCTACTCCTGTTCCAAATTCAAAGAGTATTCCACTAAAAAATTCTCTAAATCCGGGGTCATCAATAACATCGTCGAAATTACATAGCTCTGATACATTATCAAGCCCTTCAAATTCTTCACCAAGTGCTTGAATCAAATCATTTAATTCCTGTTCAGTCAATATCGTCGTAAAGCATTCCTCACATGTTTGTGGTTCTTTTTGTTGCTGCTGTTGTGTCCCATTATTGAGAATATTTAGACTGTTGTTTATCTTGTTTTCATTCTCACATTCAGTATCTTTCTTACACTTGTTTTCCTGTTCAATATCTGTATTAACTTCAGCTTCATTTGTCAGCTGTGCAATTACTGAAATACTGTTTGAATACATCCCATTTGCTAACAAGACGGAAGATAGGAAAAGTATTCCAAATACTGCAAACGCATCAAGTTTTTTCATTTCTATACAAGAGATCTAGAAAAAGTATATAGTAATTGTCAAGCTCTGTACATTAATAGATTTCTGTATCGTATACTAGAAGATGATAACAAATTTTGTTTGTTATGATACAACACATAATTTTAACAATAAAAAGACTGCATGAACTCGTGATCAGCATGGAGAATGAGATTCGAACAAATGATAGGCAGTCATGTGTTTACATATATAGATTTTTGAAATAAAATACAATTTTTCTTTTTTCTAGTTTCAATTAATATCTATGGTAGTTATAGCATTAAGATGGATGTAAACACAAATACAAGATAAAAAGAATATGATTATAATATGATATTAAATGAGTGAGGTATGGAATCAAGTATATTCTTTTGATGATAAATTTTTTGGCAGTGAGGCTAGCTATTTTGCCAAACTTTGTTTCAATATCATGAAACAAAATAATGTGAAGAATCTGTTAGAACTTGGAGCAGGTCATGGTAGAGACAGTATATTCTTTGCTTCAAACGGAATTAAAGTTACTGCTCTTGATTATTCCAAAACAGGCATTGGCATATTGATTAATCTTGCAAAAGAAAAAAACCTTGCAATAAATACACAAGTTTTTGATATCAAAAGTCCACTTCCTTTTTCTAATTCTACTTTTGATGTCGTTTACTCGCATATGCTTTTTAACATGCGCTTTTCACAAGAAGAACTTGAATTTGCTTTTTCAGAGATAAGACGAGTATTAAAACCAGGAGGTTTTAACTTCTTTTCCGTTAGAAATCATAATGACAAATTCTATGGAAAAGGGATTAAAGTGAACGACGAAATATACAAGATAAACAGTTTTGTAGTAAGATTCTATACAGAAAAAGAAATTTTAGATTTGATAAAAAATGACTTTGAGGTACTATGGATAAAAGAAGAGTATGAAGAACCTGTGATGTTATATCTTGTTGCTTCAAGACTGGCAACAACTTCGATAATACAGTATTAACTAACAAATAAAAAAACTATTTACAAAATAAAATCTCCCAAAAAACATAATTATACATAATTTTTGTGTTATCAATATTTATGAAATCTTATTTTTATCCAAATTTTAAAATAAT
>CAZHFI010000152.1:0-2794 GCA_964531845.1 uncultured Nitrososphaeraceae archaeon | reverse complement strand
GTTACAGAACTCATAGCCATTGCTAATCCTGCAAGTATGGGTAGCCAACCAAATACGCCTAATCCCAAAATTGGTACTAATGCTCCAGCTGCTATAGGTATCAAGCCAGTATTGTAAGCAAATGCCCAGAACAAATTTTGTTTTATCTTTGATACCGTTTTTTTGCCTAAATCTATTGAAGTTACAACATCTCTTATATCATCTTTGATCAGTATTATTCCACCGGTTTCTTTTGCAACATCAGTTCCAGAACCTATTGCTATTCCTAAATCTGCCCTTGCCAATGCAGGTGCATCGTTAATTCCGTCACCAACCATTGCAACAACTTTGCCTTCTTTTACCTTTAATTTATCTACTACTTCTTCCTTTTGATGTGGTAGAACTTCTGCAATCACTCTATCAATACCAAGCTTAGATGCTACAGCATTTGCAGTTCTCTTATTATCTCCTGTAAGTATTATTACTTCTATTCCTTTGGCTTTCAAAGCTTTAATTGCATCCTTGGCATTCTCTTTTATTGTATCAGATATGGCTATTATGCCTGACAGTATACTATCTATCGCAACTAAAACTGCAGTTTTACCTTCTTTTTCAAATTCAGAGAGTTTTGTATTAACCATTTCAGTGATTGCAATCTGATTATTCTCCATCATCTTTCTATTTCCAATTATAATTTTATGATTCGAATAAATTGCTTTTAGACCATGTCCTGTTATTGCTTCAAAGGAATCAGGATTGGTAATGGGTAAACCTTTTTCTTTTGCTTTTTTGATTATTGCCTGTGAAAGAGGATGTTCTGAACCTGCTTCTGCTACTGCTGCAATTCTTAGTAATTCTTGTTCTACAATATCTGTTAATGATACCAAATCAGTTACAGATGGTTTTCCTATAGTCAAGGTTCCAGTTTTATCAAAAACAACAGTATCGACTTTATTTGCTATCTCTATATTTTCTCCTCCTTTGAACAATATGCCATTCTCTGCACCTTTGCCAGACCCCATCATAAGAGCAGCAGGAGTAGCAATACCCAATGCACAGGGACATGCAATTATCATTACTGAAACAAACGCAAGGATTGAATATGTTAAACCTGCATTACCGATAAAGTACCATCCTAAAAACACTACTATTGCGATCATTATAATAGAAGGGACAAAATATTTTGCAACTTGGTCTACCATTTTTTCTAATTTTGCTTTTCCAGTTTTTGCTTCCTCCACTAAGGTAATGATCTGTGAGAGTACTGTATCTTGTCCTACTTTTGTTGCTTTTACTTTAAGAAGACCATTCTTGTTAATTGTAGCACCTATTACCTCATCTCCTTTTGTTTTGTCTACTGGAATACTTTCGCCTGTTATAGCTGATTGATCAATGGATGAATTTCCTTCAATGACTGTGCCATCAGTTGGAACTCGTTCACCAGGTCTGATAATCATCAAATCACCTTCTTCTATTTGTTCTACAGGGATTTCTATTTCTTTGAGCTCTTTTGTTATTGGTTTTAATTTAGAGGTAACAAAATTTGCAAATCCTGGATTAATTTCATTGTTGTTATTATTTGGGCTTACTTGCGTCTTTTCATTTCCTTCATTTATTACAAGTCGTAGTACTCTGGCGGTTCTTGGTTTCAGATCAAGTAATTTTCTTACAGCATTTGATGCTTTTTCCTTTGTTTTTGTTTCAAGTAATCTTCCAACTAGAATTAAAGTTATTATTATTGCAGCTGTCTCAAAATATACTGCAGTAACTGGAAACGATTTAGGAGCAATGGTCACAATGGCACTATATACATAAGCAGCTGTAGTTCCTATAGCTATTAGTGTATCCATATTTGATGCTTTAGCTTTAATTCCATCCCAAAAACCTCTATAAAAACGCCATCCAATCCAAAATTGTATTGGAGTTGCTAAAGCCAAAAGTATGTAATTCGTATATTCCATCATATCCATTGGTAAAATATGACCTAGAGAAGGGATCATATGTGGCAAGCTAAGTATGATAATTGGAATAGTAAGTGCGATACTTACAGCAACATGTATTTTTAATTTTTTTAATGCATTTTCAGGTTCCAGAAATTCATTTAAACATTGTGAAGCACAAAAATAATATTTTATTCCATCTTTACTATGTTGTATAGAATTTTCGTTTTCTTCTACAAACATTCCACATATTGGATCTTTTGCCATACCAAGTCTATAGATAACTAGATATATAATAGGAGAACTTTACAAATGTAAATAATATATAACTTTTATTATCCATTTAATTTAGAAATAGATGCCTGTATTTTTAGATAGCATTGATATTGCAATTATAAAATCACTTTTAAAAGATGGAAGGAAATCATTTAGGCAAATTTCAAGAGAAACAAGAATAACTACACCTACAGTTAAAGCAAGATTTGAAAGGCTAGTCAATATAGGTTTTATTAAAGGAGTTCTTCCAGTATTTGACTTTGATAAAGTGAATAAAACACAGGATATTATTCAAATTCAAAATATTAACAAAGACGGTAATAAAGTAGGAAAGATAAAAGAGAATTTTCATAAAAATGTCAATAAGAATCTAATTGAAGAAGCATATAAAATAGAAGAAAAAATTACAACAGGACTTGCAATTAATCTCATATGTGATTACTGTCATGGACTGGTTTTTAGCAAACCTAAGGTTTTAAAATTTGCCAACTTGGAACGCTTTTTTTGTTGCAATTCTTGTAGAATAGATTATAGCGAAAAATATAAGGGAAGAATAGAATCAATAAAAAGAAGATATGAAGGTAAATCCGAAATTGATG
>CAZHFI010000151.1:0-2796 GCA_964531845.1 uncultured Nitrososphaeraceae archaeon | reverse complement strand
ATAATATGGTCAAATATTTATAAAGATTAAAAGATATTTTTAGATAGTAAGATTCAATGCATCAGTTAACATATTGTAATTTTTTAATATCATGTTTAATTGCAAGATGATGTATTGAAATGCTTTACATACACCATCAATTTTGTAAAAGATAACAAAATAGTAAAAAATTATTAAATATACAACATCGGTGCTATCAATCTTTTGTGTCCTTTTTTATTGTTGTTTAACAATATATAGTATGAGATTGATATCCACTATGATGGTTAATACCTCTGTTAAATATAAATTCAAATATCATATCATCTTGTAATAACACTTGTTGATGTTATTTTTGGGATGATGGTATGTTCTGCCTGTGCAACAATTTTATCATTTCCCTCAACCAAGATAGGATAAGAGTGAATGTTTTTTTTCTTTTTTAACATCTCTATCATTTTCCTAGAATATTTTTCGTCGTATTGTTCAGTTACCCACCTCAAGGCAAATGGCAGTGATTTGAATCGTTCCCATAAAAAACTTAAAAAATCATCCATTTCTTTCTCTTTCGTTGGTTTTCTAGAAACTATGGCAAAAATATTTGCGATATTTCCTTCCCTAACGATGCCTGCTCCATTTTTTAAGGTAACAAAAGGTTCGATTGCATATGCTTGATTTGCAACTAATTGAAACGATCCAATAGTTCTGATGTTCGGAATTGATTTGCCCGCATGAATTGTATATTGTTCCAAAGAATGGCCGCTAAGATTTTGAATTGGCAAGAAACCGCTTTTTTTTATTGTGGTCTCAATTGCATTTCCAATATCGCTTGATTTTGTATTGACTTTGGCTACCCTTAAAGCCTCTAATAGTGCATTTTCTGCTGTTTGTACTAGAATATCATAATTAGTATCATAAGATACGGTTACAGCTGTATCTGCAATAAATCCTTCGTGATGTACTCCTAGGTCTATTTTTAAAACATCACCATCCCTTACTATAGTTTGGTCGTCTGGTTCGGCAGTATAATGTGCAGCAATTTCATTAAGACTCGTGTTGACTGGAAATGCAGGTAAACCTCCGTTTTCTTTGATTTCTCTCTCTATATATTCACATATTTGAAATAGAGTTTTTCCTCTGTGATCCGTTTTTCTAGCATTCTCTCTGACTTTGGAAGCTATTTTTCCTGCCAGTTCGTAACATTCTAAAAAATCCAAATGCATTTACCATAACAGAAAATATATTTAAATTTTGATCGTACAATTCAATTTTATGTGGTTTATTTTCGAATGTACATATCCTATTTATAATATTCTTATTTTAATAAAGAAACATGTCAAGTAATAATGAGAAAACTTCTGAAGATAATTTAAAACAAAGAATTGCAATTGTGGTTCTATCGATGCCAGACGGAAAGAAATATGAAATTCCCTTACCTGCTAAGACATTCAGTTCTGGAAGAGAAGGTTTTTACTCACAGATACCATCATTTGTATATAACAATGAAGTTTATGGAGGACAAATTCAGATATGGAAGAAAGGAAATTAGACACCTACGATAAAAGCAACATTCTTTTTAAGAATTTTTTTTGGTAAACGAAATAAAAATAAACATATAAAATTAAATTTGAGAACAAGTTATCGTCAGCAATGACTATTGAAAATAAACAAAATTTAAAGGAAGATAAAAAAATTATTTATGTCCTATTAGATGGGATAGGTGATTTACCTCACCCTTCGTTAAATAATATGACACCGTTAGAAGCCGCACTAACTCCAAATATGGATAATCTTGCGCAGAATGGAGCCATGGGACAGGTAATTAGTGTTGGAAAAGGCATTGCTCCTCAGTCAGATATTGCGGTTTTTCATATGCTTGGTTATGAATTTAAAAACACACCATATGTAGGAAGAGGCGTAGTTGAATCGATTGGATGTAATCTTGATTTTCGTGAAGGCGACCTTGCACTTAGAGGAAATTTTGCTACTGCAGATGAAACACAAAAGATACTAGACAGGCGCGCCGGAAGGATAATTTTAAAGGAAGAGGCATCATCATTATGTGACACATTAAACAAAAATATTCATTTTAGTGACGATAATGTGTCTATATCAATAGTTCCAACTATAGCACATAGGGTCACAATTAGACTGCGAAATGCAAAAAAGAAACTATCGTCAAATATTTCAAACACGGATCCCGCTTACGATAAAATTGATGGCATTGGAATTGCAAAGGCAACATCTGATACAATGTTTATAGATAGAGCAATACCACAAGACAATCAGGAAGAATCATTTTTAACTGCAAACCTTGTTAATGAATTTACAAGACAAGTTTATCCTTTGTTAAATGATCATGAGGTAAATAATAATAGAAGAGCTAACGGACTTTCTCCAATCAATTGTATATTGAGTCGTGATGCCGGTAACAAATTTCCAAATTATCAACCCATCAATGAAAAATACGGATTAAATGTAGCATCCATTGTAGATATGCCCGTAGAAATAGGGATATCAAAAATTTTGAAAATGGATGCAATAAAAGCAGGCACAATCGATGATTATGAAACAAAAGGCTTGCTTGCAGCCAAGGCACTGACTGAATATGACATCGTCTATGTTCATATAAAAGGTCCAGACGAGTTTGGACATGATGGCGATGCAATCGGTAAGAAAAAGAACATAGAAGAAATTGATAGAAGGTTTTTCGGTTCACTATTACAAAATATTCCAGTTGAAAATCCTACATTCGTTATTTGTGGTGACCACTCTACTCCTTGTATAAAAAAAGGTCATAGTGACGATCCAATTCCT
>CAZHFI010000150.1:0-2797 GCA_964531845.1 uncultured Nitrososphaeraceae archaeon | reverse complement strand
GTGATACTTTAGAGATTACCTACAAATATGGAATTGCTCAAATTGAAAAATACACAAAAGTAAATTAAAAAATTAGAATACACAATAGCAATCCAATAAATTAAAAAAATACTTTCAATATCTTTGATCCAACTAGTTTTGTCTTCTTGTTTAAATAATAGCTAATGTAATATTAGCTATAAAATGAAAAGATTTGTACCAGGATTAGGTATGGTCATGCTGTTAATAGGTCTGACAACTCCTTACATTTTTGCTCAGGAACTACCCAGAGATCAAACTCATCTAAACGAACTGATCTCCAAAGGCTTGTACTATGTTCACGAAGCTGATATCAGTACATCTACCATGACTGTTTTACTCAATGGAATAGTTCTTAATCCAAACGATTTCATATTGTTGTATGATTCTACACCATTTGCATCCAAAGGGCATTTTGCCGCCAATCTACCATGCGATCCAAAAAATCCTTTTATGCCAATATTTAACGTCCTAATCGGTAGCGCTCCAAACTTGTTTGTAATGCCATTGGGGTACATAGAAAAAATTTCGACACCTCCAAGAATATGTGTGTATCACGGTCAATTTGGTTTTGGAGATCCTGTTACCGATATAGCTTTAAAATATGTTGGTGACGACCCAATAAAATTCGAAGGCCCTCATTCTGTAGTAATTTCTACACACGAATACTATAAACCTACCATCAAATCATTTGAAGAAACGATGCACAATAATATGACCGGTAAATAACTACTATCATTTTTTTAGCAGGTAATATTTACTACTTTTTATTTTTAATTTATTATCTTATAGATATTACATTTGCCAACATGAGAATAATAGAAAATACTGGCTGAAAAGTTAAACAAGATTCAAAGAAAATTGAAACAATATCTAAGATTAAATTTAGCCTACATTAAATGAATCTAACCTGTAAACTATACTGTTATAAAGTTATAAAAATCTACCACAAAAAAATATCGTTTATTTTGATCTCAAAATACTATAATGCTTAAATTCTAAAATTTTCAAAGAAAATTTAAAAAATGGATTTCATACTTTGATAAAAATCTAAATTGATTGCACATACTCTTTCATAATGACATTTCGTATTGTCAAAGATAACTAAATGGATAAGAAGGTCAAAATAATATTATATTTCAGTCTTAAACTTAAATTGATTAAAAAGAATATTATTTTATACATCTATTTTTGTCTTTCAAAATTTGAAGATAAAACTCAATAGTATATATAAAAAATTAGAAAAAAATGAAAAAATTGTTGATTTAATTAATTTCCACCAGGTTTTAATGGTGCACAACCTATCGGCTTATCAAATACCGACCCGCCATTTGGACACTTTATATCTGGAAGAAGAGGCGCACAACCTATAGGATCATCAAATACCGACCCGCCATTTGGACACTTTATATCTGGTAAAATTATATCAGCCGCGCTTGCAAAAGGGGCCGGAATAATTGTTACAGCCTCTATTGTTCCTAGTATGATGGTTGTTAATGCCAAGAAAACCAGCTTTTTTACTTTATCATTCTTATTTGACAATTTTACAGGAATATGTCATTATTTATTTATAAGTTTTAGATCACATTAATTGGAAAAAATTATCTAAAAATATTGTGCAAAAATTAGCTGTTTTTATTCATTCTATATAATTTAATAGAAGAGATGGAATTCTGGCTGGATGGTGATAAAAAAATATATCTACTAGGATTTACCTTTAAATATACAGAGATTGATAGATAGTGTTACTCAGACATACCACTAATTGATTTCAATAAAAGTGATTTTTAATTTAGATACAATTATGGATGTATTATTTTAGGACAATATTTTTTTTGTTATTGTTTTAAGTATCAATTTTAACAAAAAGAACTGGGTCTGGATATCTTTTATATTGTGATATAAAGGTATATGATTTTATAAATAAAAAAAATTTATTATTGTCTTGTAATTATCTCATATTTGCGATATATTAAGATACATCTAAATTTTACAGTTATCCCATTCACAAAAGAAATTCATTATAATCAAGTTAAATTCTGTTTATAATGTATGTTGTTGGTATACCTAAACATCAATAGTAATGACTTTTTTTATAAATTATCAAAACTATATACATACAAAAATACCATATATGGGACACATTTATTAATACTCGAAACAGACTAAAAATATGTAAACTTGTATAAAGTTACTTAATAAGATAACAGGAAATTAAAAATATTATTCTCAAAAATTTACAAACAAATTAACAAAATTTCACCTTAACTGTTATACCACAAACATCAAATACCAATAACATGAATTTGAAAAAAGGCACAATTTTTACTGTGTTGTCTTTTGGCATACTTGCATTGATAATGTCTACATACAATAGTACCATTCAACCTATTTTCGTAACAACCCTTGCAGAAGAAAATCAAACAGAAAATGAAAACGAGGCAGAAGTAAAGGCAGACATCAAAGAGCAGGAAAACAAATGTGCAAAAGATACAGAATGTGAGAATGAAAACAAGATAAACAATAGCTTAAACATACAAAATAAAGCAGAAAATGAAACAGGAACAGGACAGCTAACAGTAATCAAAGAAGTAAGATGTGATGCTATTAATCCAGTTAGTACTGAATTTAAACCTACAATTTTACAGGACCAGCCAAGTTTGACAAATATTGAGTATGTTCCCGTCGGTCCAGTTAGTAATCCATGCGACAATATCGAATTTCAAACACAATTTGAACCACAGGACTTTGAGTTTACAGTAACAGGGAACAATCCAGA
>CAZHFI010000149.1:0-2811 GCA_964531845.1 uncultured Nitrososphaeraceae archaeon | reverse complement strand
ACCCAATTCTCATACCGATGGTGATTCAATAATTTATTTTAATAAAAATAACGTGGTTCATACTGGAGATATTTTTATAAATGAAAGGTATCCATTTATAGACCTATCAAGTGGTGGTTCTTTAAAAGGGATCATACAAGCAATAGAAAAAATAATTGAAATAACAGATAATGAGACTAAAATAATACCAGGACATGGTCCCGTGTCAAATCAGAAGCAACTAGAAGACTACCTTTTCATGTTGAAAGACATAGGGCAAAAGGTTGATGTGCTGATGGCCAATGGAGCAGAATTACATCAAATTATTGCCAGTAATATTACTGAGAACTATGATTCTATTTATTCAGACAAATTTGTTAGTTCAGAGGATTTTTTGAGGTTTGTTTATGAAGATATGTCAAATAAATGAATTTTTCGCACATAAAATATTGTTTATCCTTAAAAATCAGATTTGATTTTATTTCTAATTGTTTAAACTTATGATTCACAAAATGCCATTCAAAAATTACAGAGCCAAATTATTATTGTTGGTTATAAATATTATCTAGATAACTTAAAACCATTCCAAATCCAACATCTTTGACAATATTATATGAAGTTTTAGATTCAAAAAGATTTTGAAGCATCAACATGCCGGATTGAACCTGAATTATATCTTTAAATGAAGAACTTTTAATCATTGGTATTGTATCAATAAACAAAAGTTCCCCTGTCTTTAAATGATTTTTTGCAGCTGAATATGAAAATGTATCAACCAGTATTCCTTCACCCACTCCCGTTGCCCGTGCGATTGCGGAAGTGTTTACAACTATAGGTTTATGTTCAATCTCCGAATATGTTTCTCCTACGGCCATTGCATAAGATTTAATTGCCTCGGTTATGTGAACAGATATTTCACTTATTGCTTCTTTGGTATCGTTTTCCTGTCCAAATACCTGATCTGTGTTTGGGTGTGTAATTTGAAGTAAAAACAAACTAGAAAATAAAATAAAACACGTTTTTGATATAAAAATAGCCTTCCTTTGCAAATTCAATGGGTGTTATCAATCATACCTTACAACCTTCCAATATTAAAAAACATCGGATAAAATATCTCTAGAAAATAGATTTAAAATATTTTTGAATTTTTTATCAAAGTCATTCTTTAAATACACTGCAAAATTCATGTTCAAGTAAATTAATAACAAAACTTAAGAAATAGGAATAAAAAACCTTAATTATCAAGATCTGGATTTTTTAAACCTAAAATTAGGTCTAATAACTCCAAACCGGTGCTTGGTAATTAGTTTATCCCAGTCCAGAATCAAAAGTAAAATCGTCATTAAAATACCGGCAATATCTATCAAGATAACTGAAGAAACATTATCCAATTCAATCCTTATGGATTGGAAAACAGATCGTGATAGATATATCATTACAAGGTAAATAACAAATCTTCCTATCCAAAACCCTGCAACTATTTGAATGCTTTTAACTCTCATCAGACCATATGACACAAACAACATGTTACTTGGCAATGGAAGCATTGCAAAAAGTATGGTTCCAATGAAATAGCCATATTTCTTTTGTTCCAGATAATTTTTGAGCCTCCCGATACTGGACTTTCTTTTGGAATTTAATATTCGTCTTCCCATGGAGCTGAATCTCATCAAAATAAGCCTGCCCAATACAGCTGCTGTTGCACTAATAAAAGATAAAAAAAGAATATTTGTATCATTATTCAGTGTAGAGGCAGATACTACTACAAGCCATGTAGGAGGTGTTAAGATCGGTATAACGCTTAACAAGAAGACTATTAGAAAACAGAACAGATACGAATATTCTGGAAATGATAATAGATCAAAAATCATATTCAACTATTATTAATTGTAAAAATAATATGAACAAGGTATATTATATTATTTCTATCTTTTAATCCAAATGTACTTTATCGTTTTGTATCACAAGATATTGTTTTGATTTTAGATATTGGAATTAACCATTTAAGAAAAAATAAAAGCTGTAACAGTCTTAAACTAAAAAAGATTGTATCAGACCATTGAAAATATAGGTCAATGCATATTGTTAATAAAAAATTAAAGTAAATATCAATATTTTTCCTTAAAAATAATTATTTTAATTTGTTTCCTTCTTTTGATTATTTATAAAGAAATATCCATTTTTATATACTTTTTAGACCCTTAACATGATTTTAAGCCGACTAGTCTTAAAGTCATTTCTAGGAAAATCAACTTATTTTGATTTTAATATACTAGGTTAAAGAAAACTGTAGAAAATCTTTTAAAACCATAGAAAAACTATTGTCATGTGAATAAATATAATAGAATTTTTACAACGTTACTACTCTTTTTTATCGCAGGTCTTTGTGAAATAGGAGGCGGATACCTAGTATGGTTATGGGTCAGGGAAGATTATAGTTGGATTTTTGGAGCATTGGGTGGATTTATTCTTTTTCTGTATGGAATTATTCCGACGTTTCAGCCATTTCATTTTCATAGGATTTATGCAGCTTATGGAGGTATTTTCATAGTTATGGCATTATTATGGGGATGGTTATTTCAGGGGATCATTCCTGACATTTATGACATAACAGGAGCAGGTATAGCATTAATGGGTGTATTGATAATTTATTATGTTCCTAGAAAAGGAAAAGGAGAAAGGATATGGAGCAATCACTAGTATTCATGTTTATCTATGTTTCAATTACATTGTTTTTTATTGCAGCATTATCAGAGATAGGCGGAGGTTATCTAGTCTGGTTATGGATAAGAAAAAAGAAAAAATTTGTGATGGGTATTTTAGGAGGGGTTG
>CAZHFI010000148.1:1225-2872 GCA_964531845.1 uncultured Nitrososphaeraceae archaeon | reverse complement strand
GACATAACAGCAGAAGTGAATTATTTGAAATTCTTGATAGAATCAAAGGAAATCCTAAAGTTTTAACAATACATGGTGATGGACAATCTTGTATAAAATTTGCAGAAGAGATAAAAGAAAAATATGGTTTTGAGGCTGTTGCTCCCTCTAGAGGAGATATTATTGAAGTTTAAGATTAATAATCTATTATGGATTTGTATTTTTAAATAAAAAATTGATAATCAAAAATACAGACCCGTATAAACTAAAGAGATGCAATATCTGTAAACAAGATATACAATTACAAGAAAGATACTTTGTATATCCATTATCTTTACAACAAATATGTATCAGTTGTTCAAAAAAGGAAATTCCAAAAATTATAGAAAGCCTAAGAAAGGATTTGGAAAAAATAGAAACATACACAAACATCGATTAAATAAATCTATCCTAATGGAAAGAAAGGTAAAAAAACATCAATGATTTGGAAACTTTATGAATTGAAATGTTAATTGATCCTATTTGTAGCATTAATAGTGGTCAGGAGTTTTCCTGGGCGATTATTGATAACACATGGTATGGGGTAACCAGTAATTGTGTATTGAAATTAAAACATAAAAACATAAAATTAGATAATTTTACTAGTGTTAGTAAAATAGATGATGTATTTGAATTTGATTCATCGCCTTATTATTCTGGTTGGGAAAGAAAATACTTTAGATTAGATGATAACTTTGAAGAAATAAGGAAAAGTTTTTCAAATGACCGTACAATTTTAGATTTGATGGAAAAATACAAAGGATTGAGAATACTAAGACAAGATCCTATTCAATGTATTTTTTCGTTTGCCTGTGCTAGCAATAACAATATACCTAGAATAAAAAAAATAATAAAAAATTTATCAAAAAGATTTGGAGAAAACATATCTTTAGATGGCATAGATTTCTTTACTTTTCCAACTCCAAAAAAATTACACGAGGCCACAGATGATCAATTAAAAGAATGCGGAGTAGGATACCGTTATAAGGCGATAAAAACAATTGCCAGCAAAATAGTAAACAAAGATTTGGATCTTGATTATCTTAAACAAATAAAATACCAAAATGCAAAAAAGGAACTATTAGAAATTTATGGAATAGGAAATAAAACTGCTGACTGCGTTCTTTTATTTTCATTAGAAAAAATGGAAGCTTTTCCAATCGATATCTGGATAAATCGAATCCTAAATAATTATTATCATAATTTGGATAAAACAAATCATACAATTAATTCATTTGATACTGGTAATAAAAAAATAAATGAATTAATTTACGATATAAATTTAAAAAAAATTAATTCAAGTCAGTATGAAAAAATTTATAATAGTATCCGGAATTATTTTGGACCTTATTGTGGGTATGCCCAACAATATCTTTATTATCACATTAGAAATAATGGGATTAGAAAATGGTAACAAAATGTAAATAAATCATACTAGTTGAATGTTATTGTATTTTGTTTTCTAACACTTACAGCCTCTCAAAATATAATAAAGGAAATTCATTATAATAATAGTGATTTGATACTTATTAAACATCAGTAAAAAACTTACTAACATTACATATGATATCCATAAATAGGATTTTTTCCAAAATTGAATGTGACTATGGATTTTCTCATAAACAGTGT
>CAZHFI010000148.1:0-1125 GCA_964531845.1 uncultured Nitrososphaeraceae archaeon | reverse complement strand
ATAATTTTACAGAAAATGGATTCATTGTAAACAAAGGGGGAGCCGGATTGGAATCTAAGGGAATGAATCTAAATTATGGTATATGGATTTCCAAAGATGAGACAATTAATGCAGGATTTGAAACTGAAAATGGCAAAAACTATGTTGTTTCAGATGTCAAAAAATACAATGATGACCACTGGCATAATGTGTTTGTAACCTTTGATGGCAAGAAATTAAAGCTATACATTGATGGTAGAATAGTTTCTGAAGCAATTGCAGAGGCTAGACCTGACAGTACCGGAACCCAACCAGTAAGAATAGGTGCAAATTCGTTTAATGCTAGTAAATTTTTTGTAGGATCAATAGACGAGATAAGATTATGGAATAGAACGTTAACTGATAACGAAATAAATGAAGGATATTTGTTTAACAAGTTTGATATAAGTGACCAACTATTGTATGCCTCCTTTAGTTCCGAAAAAGTCCCAATCCCGCTGTATACACCATCTCAAAATTACCAGGATAATATGATATCCAACTATTTATCTAACCAGAATCAAGGAGTAACCTCGATACAAGACTTTACTAACCTACTATCAAAGCAATACAATCAATTGCAATCTACTGTAGAAGGTAATATTTATCAAAATTCGCCCGTTCAAAATTTTGCAGAGCCGGAATGTAAGAAATTATCTGTTTCAAAGGTAAAATCAAACGGTGCTCTGTCACAATATCCTGCCAAAAATGTTAAAGATGGTAAAATAGATACACGATGGTCAAAACTTGGAATGGGATCATATGTTACTTTCGATCTAGGCAAAAAAAAGCAAATTTGCAATGTAGATATCGCATGGTATAGAGGAGAAGAACGTAAAATGACTTTTACCATATCTACATCATCAGATGGTAAATCGTTTAAAAAAGTCTATTCAGGAGCGACGTCTGGAACCACAGATTTATTTGAAAAATACAATTTCAAAAATGTAAATGCACGATATGTCAAAGTAATAGTTACAGGAAATACAATGAATAATTGGGCGAGCATATCTGAAATAAAAGTAAACGGATTGTCAACGTCAGCAACACCACCACCAGAAGAATATGGACAACTAAATGTTATAACAAATGTAATTAACGATGATG
>CAZHFI010000147.1:1210-2901 GCA_964531845.1 uncultured Nitrososphaeraceae archaeon | reverse complement strand
ATAGTATTGAAAAAAATTGAGATTGTAACATCGGACGAAAAATTACTTAAAGTTAATGAATTGTTAGGTAAATTTAATGTAGGTGGTTTGACCATTCATGACATAAAAGGACGTGGAAAAACTAAACTAGAATCAATATATGTAGGAAGAGGAGTAACCAGGTACACTCCTTTATTTGGAACACGTATAACAATAGAAGTTATTGTTTCAGATAACATATACAAGGACATAATTAAGATGTTATTAGATGAGTTAAGTACTGGGTCTGTTTCCGATGGAAAGATATGGGTCTATGATGTTTTTGAATCCTATGATATTGGTACAAAAAATAGCGGAGATAATGCTTTATAATATAAGTTAGTTTATTTTTTACACCATATACAAAAAATTTGAAAATAATAGGATACGGTGTTATTTTTTGAAAACTGTATTAATACCTTGTTTTAATTGGTCATAGTATTTTGTAGTGGCTATTGCATTATTTTTAATTTCTATAAGATTAAAGTTTGGTAGATCATTGAAATTATAATCCCATTTCCAATAACTCATACCAAATACTTTTTTATCAGAAAAGGTTTTCAGAAACTTGTTAACTTTTTCCTGATTAATGTCACTTGCAGTTTCATCCAATTTGTATACGCCTCCTTGTTTTGATCTAACCACTTCATTCCATTCTCCTATATACAAAGGAACATCGGCCAAATCTGAGGCCTTTATGAAGTTATTGAATCGTTGTTTTTGATATTGGTCTCGATCAGGAAGTCCGTAGACACTTATCTTAAATGCTACATTAGTTTTATCAGTAGGAGCCATTTTGGCGATATTTTCAGGAGTAACACCTATTTTACTATCCAGGTCTACAGGAATGTTCATACTATAAACTATAGTTTTATTAGTATACTGTCGTAGGAAATCTACCATAAATGAATTAAATTTTCCAATTTGTGTCCATTGAGACTTGCTATGCACTTGAGGCTCACTGAGAATTTCGTATCCCAGTGTACTTTTATGATGATCAACTTGATCTACAATGGTTTTCAGATAATTAGCCTGTAACTGCCATCCATCATTTCCTTTGGAATCTTTTATCTTCCCAGACCACCAATTACTCCACCACGTCTTTGCTGATTGAGAATCGGTATTTCCTCCACTTTTTGATGGATAAAGTGTAGGATTATTTTCAAATAAAATTGAAGGAAATCCTGTTCCAATTTTTTCAAGCCAGGATGAAGTATGCCATTGGTGATTATCATAGATAATATTGAGGTTCCACTTATCTCCTGCTTCAGCGACTTGTTTAATTTCATTTACAAATTCGGTTGGATTATTTACATATGATTCCCAATAGTATAGAAATCTAACATGGTTTATTCCAGCTTCAGCCATTAATTTGAAACTCTCATCAAAATAATTTGATGAAGGTTTAGTGTCGGGGGTTTTTGCTTGAGAAATTTTTGTCCAATATCCTTTCATTGCAACCCCAATGAAAGGGGTCTGTTTTTCTGAAGACTGTTTTTCCAAACTATTTGTTGAAACCTCTGTCTTGTTTGTATCTAGTACGGCTAACTTTGTAACTGATTTTGTTTCCTCTGAAAAGGACTGCCAAGATTGAATTCCAATATCAGGGACTAAATTAAATAACATTACGAAAGAGGTAATGACTACAAAAGATGATAAAACATAGTTGTTCC
>CAZHFI010000147.1:0-1110 GCA_964531845.1 uncultured Nitrososphaeraceae archaeon | reverse complement strand
AAGATTTTATTCTTTTCTACATAAAATACATGAGGTGCCAAAGTTTCACAGCTTCCAAACGCAATGCATAAAGAAGGTTCAACTGTAATATGGAACCTACTTTTTTGGATATCCAATAGATTTTTATCCGATGATATAAATCCATTTTCGTAGGTATCTTTTGCATGGGATGTTTTTGGTTCTGATTCTTTTTCTTTTTCAGAAAAATCATAAAAATCGTTTCCGGTAAAGTAGGCATCATTTTTATTATCATTGTACCTTAACTGAGTATAGTTTTTTCTTTTAGTTTGGTCCGAAAGAACCTCATAGGCAATATTTAGTAATTTTATAGTATCTTTGGAAGATGGGTCTTTATTTTTATCTGGATGATATTTTTTAACCAATTTTCTATATGATTTTTTTATTTCACCAAATGGCGCATTCTCTGAAACTCCCAGTAAAGAATAATACCCATAGATATCCAATAAAAAAGATAAACACAAGTACCATTTAAAATAGATTGCCTTCAACTATGCAATAAAACAATTTAATATGATTATATTGATAAATATTAAAAACACTATATATTATAACGTTATAATTGATTAGTCATTTAGTTGTTGGTTCTATAAACTGGGATGTACTAATATTTTTAAAAAAATTTCCCGGTATTGGGGAAGAAATTGCTGCTAATTATATTTTTGAATCACCTGGAGGTAAAGGAGGAAATATTTCCATTTGTTCAGGTAAGATATTAGGAAGAGAGAAGGTAGGATTATTCTCGATAGTTGGAAATGACTCTACAGGTCAAAAGCAAATTGGAATGTTGAAAAAAAAAGGTATTGCAACAGACTACATCATAAAAAGCAACGCGACGGAATCGGGAAAGGCATATGTAATTATAGATGACTATGGAAGAAATCTGATAATAACAAAAAAAAATACAGATAACACTATTTATAATATTCTTAATAAGACCTTAGACGACAAGTTAATAAAAACAATTACCAATCTAAACGCAATGACCATAACTGACCTCCCAATAGAGTCTATCGAAAAATTATTATCATTTAAGTGTACAAGAAAGAGGATAGTAACTTGGATACCGGGAATAAAATCAAATATCAAATT
>CAZHFI010000146.1:0-2922 GCA_964531845.1 uncultured Nitrososphaeraceae archaeon | reverse complement strand
TTAAACAATGCGATTCGTTGTTCTTCTGTTATATTAGGTATTCCTCCTAAATCTTCCCACACAATTTCAGATTCTTCTGGATTGTTTTCATTTTCCTGAAGGAATTCACATATTTCTGCAAATGTATTGCCCTGTTCAGCATTTTCCAATACGTATGCTTGTTGCTCGGGTGTTAAAATTGTTGTAAAGCAATCTTCACATGGTGATGTTTCTGGTTCATTTCCATTTTGTTGTCCGGTTTGTGTTATGTTTACAATATTCAAGGTGTTGTTTATCTTGTTTTCATTTTCACATTCAGTATCTTTTTTACATTTATTCTCTTGTTCTATGTCTGCTTTTACTTCTGCCTCGTTTTCTTGCGCTAACACAGGTATATGCATACTTGATGAAGTTCCAATAATTGATGTAATCAAAGCAAATAATGCAGCAATTGCAATTGTATATTTCATACCCTTAACATTGTACTAAAGTATATCTGAAATACGAAGGATTAAACTGTAGTAATATTCCAAAAATGCTTTGGAAAGTTAATCCAAAAAACATTCTAGAAAGTTATGGCAAAAAAATTTTTGAAATAAAAATGCAATAAATTTTCTAATTTTATTTATTTTTACCGAGTGCATAATAACGTAAAACAAATATAGACTTGAAAATTCCGTTTTAAAACAATTAATTACTTTTGGTTTTATTTCATTTTGTATCTAATAGATCATAAATATATTTGTCCAATTTTTAAGAAAGACTCTTATTTCTTATAGATTGTATTTCAAACAACTTTCGGAAGATGATATAGTCTTTGCAACTAAATTCATCAGGGTTGATATCAATATTTTTATTTTTATTATTTTCTTTGAATGAATATACAACCTTTCCTATTTCTATTTCGCAGTTTGTTACTTTATATTCTAACATAAACATATGGTAGATTTTATTAATATGTATCAAACTAGAAAGGATATCACATGATTTTTGAGGTTGAAAATAATTCTAAAAAGAATCGTACAATGTTTTTTATATTATGTTTATCTATTTATTGGTAAAATAAAATAAAATGAAACTGTAATATATCAGAGATTTTAATAATTTCCTAATTCAATATATTGGTAAATTCAAACTTTGCAATAAAAAAAAATTCCATAATGCAGTTCATTGCCTATGCGGGGCCAGGAATATTGGTCAGTATGGCATATATGGACCCAGGAAATTTTGGTACAGACATTCAAGCAGGTTCATCATTTAATTACGATCTACTCTGGATAGTCTGGCTATCCAGTGGTATGGCAATGCTTCTTCAATATCTATCAGGTAAACTTGGAATTTCTACTAGCTTAACACTACCCGAATTAATAAGGTCAAAATTTCAAAAGAAAATTTTTATTGTACCGTATTGGTTAGGAGCTGAGGCAGCATCTGCTGCTACAGATTTAGCAGAGTATTTAGGGACAGTTATAGCTCTTAATTTGTTATTTGGAATACCTATGCTTTATGCAGCCATATTTGGTGCAATAGACACAATTCTAATTTTGACTTTAGCTACCCAAAGAAAATTCTATATAATTGAAAGACTTTTTATATTTTTTGTATCAATCATAGGATTTGGATATCTATATGAACTATTTTTGGTTGGACCCAATGTTCATTTGGTTGCATATCATTCCTTCATCCCATCGTTAACAAGTAATTCTATTTATCTTGCAGTAGGAATTATTGGAGCTACTGTTATGCCCCATGCCCTTTTTCTACATTCATGGCTTTCAAAGAACAAATCGGAAAATAAGTCTATTTTAGAAAAAAGACGATTACGAAAATTTCATCTTTTAGAAAACATCATTGTGTTAACTATGGCTGGTTGTGTAAACGCAGCCATATTAATAACTGCAGCTGCTGCCTTTTATCCTCACTCTCAGGTATCATCCATCACCGAGGCGTATAAAAGTTTAATACCGTTATTTGGAGCAATCTCGGGAATAGTTTTTGTACTAACACTTCTTTCATCTGGAATTGCATCTTCAGTTGTTGGAACACTTGCAGGTCAAATTATAATGGAGGGCCTATTGGGAAGAAAGGTGAATATATGGCTAAGAAGACTTGTAACAAGGTTTATCAATGTTATTCCAACTACCATTGCAATATTATTAGGTATGGATCCATTAAATATCCTAATCTATAGTCAAGTTATATTGAGTATCATGATTCCACTACCTATGATCCCTTTGATATTTTTTACAAAAGATCGGAGTTTAATGGGTGAATTTGTTAACCGTAGGATTACAACTCTTTTAGCTATAATATTTGCAATAATAATATTAATTTTTAATTCCTACTTATTGTTAGGTTTAATACATGTTTAATAGTCGCGTATCTTAATATCTTGAACCCTCGAAGTAGTAACTTATTATTTTGTTTATTAGTAGCATCTAGAACAAGTCGAACGTAACTATTTTAAGTGAATAAAAAAATAGTGGGAATCATTTTAATTACTAAAATTTCAAATTTGTTAACAGATAAGAATCAAAGAAGTATAATGAAATGAAAAGATTTTTAATGCATTCCATTTGCATAGTTATGTGTATTTTACTATAATTTTATTTTCAAATAAAAAATATATTAGAAAAAATTCTAATCTACCATCATCCATTTAGGAAGCGGTATAATGAAAAGTTGAGAAGAGATAGGTTATTTCACAACATTACATAGTTTCTTTTTCTTTTTTCAATAAAACAGTAGTTTTTTATCTATATATTCCTATGAAGATTTTTAGAGGTTTCAATATAAAAGAAAAAACAATATTTTTTTTATCAATACGAATCACCATATTGAAGTTTTTCAAACTCTATATTTGCATGTTTTAATAAAAAACATACAGATAAAAATATAGAATATTTTATAGTTACTGTTTTATCATTATTATTTATTAAAAGA
>CAZHFI010000145.1:0-2940 GCA_964531845.1 uncultured Nitrososphaeraceae archaeon | reverse complement strand
ATAGTTATATATTCATAAATATATTTTTTAATATGATTTTCTGACTGGATCTTAAAGCGATTATTCCATTTGTCTATTACAGCATCAGGCGATTCATATTCCAATGCCATAGCCTTTCTTGACCTACAGAATGCTTTCCAGAGTAGTAAAATTGGTGTATTACCATTACCATCTTGCAGATTAGACTCATTATCCACCAAAAAATTGATAGTTTTCCCATATATCAATGAATAAAATTTCAATTCAATCGAAAAAAACAGATGGAATCAAATAATAACAATATATTTACTGTAGTCAGGTTAGTTTTAATTTCTTTTGAAGGAATTTCTTTTTTAAAACACTTAGAGAAATTATCAGAAATAAAACTACCAGTATAGCAATCAATCCCTGAACGATGGATGTAAGGTACAGGTCAGTTCTATTATTAAATATCACCAGATTTATCGGAGCGACAAAAGTTACCAGAAAAGCAGCTATTGCGATTATAATAATCCACATAATTCCAATAAACCAGAAAAGACTAAAACTCATCTTGTTTACCTCATCATAAAGAAATAGTATTGAATACAGATGGTTATGATAGATAATATGGATGAAAAGATTGCGAGCTTGAAGATTTTATGTCCTATCTCTTTTTCATTCAGTGGTCCATTGACTACGATTAATCGTAAAAGTGTAATTGGCGCATTTTTATCTTTTGATGCTTCAAGTTTAAAGTCGTCACTCATTATAGTAGGACGTGAAGAAACCTCTCGATGTTCTATTATTTTTTTTACGCTTGCTAAAAATAAAAATGAGTTTAAGATTGCAGGAAGAAGAGCTATTATTCCGATTACTTCGGAATTTCCTGCAATGGCCAGTGCACCGTACATCGAACCCATTGTCAAAGTACCGGAATCTCCAGGGAAAATTTTGCTTGGAAATTTATGATACCTATATAGTGCAATTATTGCAAAAAATAATGAAAGTGATGTTATAAATATTGTTATATTACTAAATAAGTATATACTTATTAGTAATGGTATCATGGTAATTATCATAAAACCGGTAACAACTCCATTTAAAACATCTATTGAATTAATTGTATTTCCTATTACTGGAATTGCGATCAAAATAAGCGGTATATACAAAATCGGTATGAAGGCAGTTGAAAATATAAGGTTTAAACTATTTTCATGAACAGCAAAAACGATTAAAGGAAAAGAAGCTCCTATCAAGGCAACCGGTTTAAACCAACCTGGCATTACTTTTTTGTCATCAACATATCCAACTAGAAAAGCAAGAAATGTGGTTAAGAGGATAGCTGCAACTGCATTAGAATATGTAAACAAATAGAGTACTATAAGCGTAATAGCAATTCCTCCAAATAATATCGGACCTGCAGGCCTTGGAATTTTAGGCTTTCCGGGCTTATGATAATCTTCAACAACACTGCCTTGTTTTGTCAATATCCTTATGAAAAAAGGGGTCGATAAAGTAACAAAAAAATAAGATATGATACAAACGGATAACATCAATCCGATGGTCAAGAAATTATTTTCAAAAATATTTACCAATAATATTATCACCAGATTAATGAATTGTTATAGAGTTTTTGAATGCCCTTAATATATTATTGTTATATAGCTTAATTGTATTAGTTTTTTAAAGAAAAAATAATCTTCAATCATAATTGGTATATCAATATAATGTTTATCCCTAAAAGATACATTAATTATAATTATTGTTATTATTATTTATCTGATAGCGCAAAAGTTCTATTAAATGAATACTATAAAGTTATAAAAATTTGGCTCTCCTAGTCTAGGCATAATTCAAAAACAAAATCTAGAAAACCTTTCAAAATTGAGTATAGAAGATTTTTGAAAATTGTATCTAGAAACATCTAGAAACTACGTTCCTTTAATTAAGAGTCCGATAAGAGTCTGAAAGATATGCCCTCCAACTAGTCTGCCATTATTAATGGATACGAATAGTTTCATAAATTATACATATAAAAAAAATTACAATTAATTTATCCAAATAATGATATCTAAAAATTAAGATTGATGTATTTAGTCTAAAGAATACAGGATATCATGTAATGATTACATGTTTTGGTTTAAAATATATGATATTACATGATATTTTGCTTATTAATTCAGGAATTCATAAGAAACTAAAAAATTCTTGTAAAGCCAGATGTAGAATATATTGTAGACATGGAGATTAAAGAGTGATTGAATCTTCAAGTTAGAATATCCAAAAATTCTATCCATATCTCTTTTTCTTTATCTGATCTTTTATTTTTTTTGCCACAGACAAACCAATTTTTGGAACCTTGGAAAGATCCTCTAGCGACATGGATGTTATCTTGGACGCGTCTGTAATTCCGGCCTTGTATAATGCTCTTGCCCTAACACGGCCTATCCCTTGTAATGAAACCAAAGAAAGCAGATCCTGTTTTACACCATATTTTATTCTCATTCTAAGGTCATGTAATTTTTGAAGTACAGCATCGTACTGAAAAACTCTGGCAAGTTGATAGAATGAATACAGTAACCAATCTGCAGTTTCTACTATGCGATGCATATCTCCAGGTTCCACCCCCAATCTATCACTGAGGCCTCTATCGCTTGTTTCATTAATCCATTCATATAAAGCCAATAAACTTCTAGAACAATCAGATTCTCTTATTTCGCCAATCAGTTCATTACTGTGTAATTCTATTAATTGATTTAAAATATCGTAGTCCTTCTTTCTCATCGAAAGTTTTGGAAAAAAATCCTCAGATGTACACACGATATTTAAAAACCCAAGATTGTAACTTGATGGATTATTGGATTTATCGGCGTTATCAAAAAATTCCAGAGCTTTTTTAAATTCTACAGCAGTCACCGGATCTATATACAGGATAGATGTTTGTTTTCCAAATTCAGTAACAATATATCGTTGATTTCT
>CAZHFI010000144.1:0-2941 GCA_964531845.1 uncultured Nitrososphaeraceae archaeon | reverse complement strand
ACTAGATCTATGATTATAAATATGTGAAAACAAATTTGGGATATGAAGTAAATACGAAAGAAAACGAAAAGTTAGAGAAGTTAGATTCAAATATAAAAAATATCACTACAAATTATTTTGCATTTGACCTCAATCCATTGATTTTTGAGGAGATTGAAAAAGAAGCTAAAAATAAGATGATTCCAGTAAATACTCTTGTTAGTCAAATTTTACAAAGATATATTGAAGTAACATATGTATAAATCCACTAAAATTGATCTATCCCAAAAGTAATTAATCTTTATGAAAGCAAAATAGAATTAATAATAAAATTGAATTACATGCATTTCGCCTTGCCATGGTAAGTATTTTGGTCACAGAAATCTATTCTACTATATTATTCTATTTGAACATTTAGCATTGGATAAGAATATCTGTATGAATTTTATTTTTCTATAGTTATATGACTTACAAAATAAACGTTATTAATCCATTCTAAATTAAGTATAAAATAATAATCAAAAGCGAGTGTACATATTAACTATAAAGATCATAAAAAAATGAAAAACCGTTATAATAATGTAGGTTTAGTTCTATGACATATTTCTTTAAATTCATTAACCTAAAACAATATTCCATACTTGTTAAGTCTAAAGATAAAAAATGTCAAATTCATTTTATTATTTATTTTATAACTTCGTAAATCTCAAGTTACATTATTTGTCTAATTATTAAATTATAAAGATTTACAAGGAGTCGCTGAATATCCTTTTGAAAATAACTTATATACAGATTTAGTGTTCAGATTGTATTGAATTTGTTTTATAAAGAAATAGTATTTATTCATAAACCCAGAATAAAAACGAATAAAATTTACTATGATATTTAATAGTATAAATCGATTACCTAATTTAGCATATATAATAGAAAATACTGTTTCAATTCAATAAAGATATGTTTTATAAAAAAGATAAACATAATTAATCCCAATTAGAAAATGTTCTTCCATAAACAACTTTTGTATTTATCCTGTTTTCCGGCCATAACTTTGGTGTTGCAAGAAATTATAAATCCATGAATTTAAAAATATCTATTCTGTTTGGATTTCAAAAATAGTAATTCAAAATTTTATGCTTTGTTTCTTTCATTTATTAAGAGTTATCCTATTCCAGTTTTTGCAATATTAGGTTTAGCTTCAGGAAGTATTTTTCATTGGATATTAAATCAACATGATTTTGGGAACTGGATATGGATAATGACCTTGGTTATTGGAGGTATTCCCATTATAATTGATACAATACGTAAAATGGCCCATAGACAATTTGCTGCAGATATTATAGCGATGCTTGCAATCATAACAGCTATTTTATCAAATGAAGCACTTCCAGGAGTAGTAATAGTCATTATGCAATCAGGAGGTAAAGCATTAGAAGATTATGCATACAGAAAAGCAACATTATCTTTGGATGTTCTTTTAGGACGTTCTCCACGCCGAGCTAATAGGAAGAAAAATGATATTATCGAAGAAATTGATGTAAATTCCATAAATATTAGAGATGTATTAATTGTTCGTCCTGGAGATTTAATACCAGTAGACGGACGTCTTATTAACAACAACAATGATAATACTTCTGCAGTAGTAGACGAATCAGCATTAACTGGAGAACCTATACCAAAGACAAAGAAAATTGGTGATACGCTTTTCAGTGGGACGGTTAATGTCGGAGATGCTTTTGAAATGATAACAGATAAGCTGCCAGAAGAAAGCCATTATTCTAAAATAGTACAGATGGTTAGAAAAGCACAGGAAGAAAAAGCACCGATTCAACGTATTGCAGACCGTTATGCAATATTATTTACACCAATTACGATCTTAATTAGTATTTTTGGTTGGTTTTTAACTGGAAGGTTAGAAACCATTCTATCAGTATTAGTCGTAGCATCACCTTGTTCATTGATTTTTGCAACCCCCATAGCAATAATAGGTGGAATAAATAAAGCGGCCAAAATTGGAATTATAATCAAAAATGGAGCCTCACTTGAACAAATAGGAAAAGCAGATTCAATAGTGTTTGATAAGACGGGTACAATAACTTTTGGTATCCCAAAGATGGAAAGAATACTTACACTTGATAATTCAGTTGATCCCAATGACATTTTATTGAAGGCAGGTAGTTTAGAACAACTATCGACACATCCTGCTGCCAAGGTATTAACTCAGAAAGCACAAGAAAAATTTGGAAAACTATCAATCCCAAATAACTTTCATGAAATAGCTGGTATTGGAGTAGAAGGTTTTCTTAATGGAGACCATGTTATGGTTGGTTCTCAAAGTATTTTGGAAAATTGTACAGATAAAAATTCACTTGAAATCATAGCAGAATTTAAAAAAACAAATCAATTGAATGGAAAGATGTTAGCCTTTGTAAGTTTCAATCAAAAGCCTATTGGGATAATAGTGTTTAGTGATATGATACGTAAAGGTGTCAAATCCATGATTAGAAATTTACGTCAATTGGGAATAAAAGAAATAGTCGTACTTACCGGAGACAGTTATGAAAATTCCAAAGCAATTGTACAGGAAATTGGTCTTAATAGTTTTGAAGCAGATTTACTACCAGAAGATAAAGTTAATTCCATAAAGAACCTGAAAAAAATTCACGAGAATGTCATCATGGTTGGGGATGGCATCAATGATGCACCAGCATTAGCTATTTCAACTGTAGGTATTGCAATGGGATCCCAAGGTACAGCAATATCAGCTGAAGCAGCTGATATTGTATTGTTAGTTGATGACGTTACCAAAGTAAGAGATACAATAGAGATCAGTAAAAAAACAATAAATATTGCTAAACAAAGTATTTTTGTTGGTTTAGGTGCAAGCTTTATCTTTATGATAATAGCAAGTTTTGGAATTATTCCTCCATCTATGGGTGCATTAATTCAAGAATTACTTGACATT
>CAZHFI010000143.1:0-2942 GCA_964531845.1 uncultured Nitrososphaeraceae archaeon | reverse complement strand
GTATATGAGATGAAAGAAGCAGAACTCTTTAAAGGACTTCCATATTGGGGTGAGGCGCCCACGGTTGCCAGGAGATTATGTGACCTCTGTGATTCCTTTCATATTTTAATAAACGATAAGGCAGAGAAAAAATTTAGAGATACAATGGACGCCCACTCAGACCTTTTGTTAAATAACGAATATCAAGAAGTATTTCAGGATATAGGAAATTATTATGTAAAGCATAAACATCAAATAGAGATATTCAATTTTTATCTGCGTGATAAAGACAAAATAATTGGAAACTTATCATTACCATTGGATAAAAGAGGCATTATTGATAGATTACCTATCGATGATCAAATGTCTCGGTCTTTAGACTATTTCTTTGAGAAAGAAGCATACGAACTTGTAAATAAAATTAATAGTGAAGAAGGCATAATCCTTTTTATAAATTCTGTTAAAAGATTGCATGAATCGCTTTTTAAAGAAACCGAAGAGTATTATGAAATAAATAAAATTCTTCCAAGTCAATTTTTTGAGTATTATTATCAATTTCTAATTCAACATGCAGACCTAGTTAGAAATAAAAAAAACGGCTTTGGAATTCGAATTATGCTCATGACCAAAGATAAAATAAGGAAGGATTGGTTTAGAAACACCACCAGAACATTAAATACCAATTTCATCCGGTTCCATCAAACAAATAATATAAAACTATTACAGATTAATCCATATACTGTTCAAGAAAGAATAGTTCCCAAACTTGTTTCCAAGTATAATTCGTATCTGGAAAGCAGTCATATTGGAATATGGAAGGATAGATATGTTGTTTTATTTGAGAAATTAGACATTGGCAATAGTGACACAGTAAATCAAAGGATAGGAAAGGTTTGGTTATTTTATTTTGATAAACCAGAATATAGATATTGTCAGGATTTTTTCGATGAACTCTTAGATTATAAAAAATATGAAATAAGTGAGATAACACTGGATGATATGAATAAACCTGTATTTACTAGATGGTTAGGAAATTAAATTAATTTGAATGAAAATAAGAAATTTTTAGAAATATCTCATGGAGATAATCACTATACTGTGCAATCACTCATAGTCAAATAATTCCTTATTTAAAGACCAATAGATTAACAAATCTCATATTCAAGTTATTATTTAATCAACGATTTCAATAACTATAGAAACAGACACAGAAAAGATTATTATTATTATTATTTTTACTTGATACTATCAAGCAAATCTTTTGCTGAACATGTATTTAGTATATCAGATTTTTTAGCCCATCCTCTTCTGGCTTGTCCTATACCAAAAATTAAAAAGGCATAATGGAGATAATGATGGGCATCTGAATCAATTACTAATTTAATATTATTGTCTACAGCCATTTTTATGAACTCGTCTTTTAAATCTAGTCGATTATAATGAGCATCAATTTCAAGAATTGTTTTTGTTTCCGCTGCTGTTTCTATCAATTTTGGCATGTTAACAGGATAGCCTTCCCGTCTATTGATAATACGTCCTGTAGGATGAAATATAATATCGATGTTTGGATTTTTAGCCGCACTTATTAGTCGTGCTGTTTGTACCTCCTCAGGCAAAGAAAAATTTGAATGAATCGTAGCTCCTACAATATCCAGCTTATCAAGAACGTTATTTGAAATATCAGGTGAACCATCCTTTAGAATATTTACCTCTGCAGAGGACAATATACGAAAATTCGTACTGGAATTTGAATTTGAATTCTTTTGTTTATTTTTTTTAGTTTTAAAATTCTCGTGGTCTTTGATTTTGTCGTTTAATTCTGCGATTATATTTGCTTGTTCTAGCAGCTGTTGCTCATCAAGTCCATTAGTAATTTTCAAACTTTTTGTATGGTCAGAAATAGCAATATAGTCTAATCCATACATATTTTTTGCATATGACGCCATATCTTCAATGGACATCGTTCCATCAGTACTGTTGCTATGAACTTGCAGGTCTCCTTTCAGATCATCGTATTCAATCAATTCGGGTAGTCCTGTACTTGTATTTGTACTTGTATTAGCCAGTTTACCCCTCTTTTCCATTTTTGCTATCTCGATTTCTCCCTTATTTTCCCTCAATTCCGGAGGAATCCACTGCAGTCCCAAAGTATTGTACACCTCTTCTTCCGTTGCACCAGCTATTCTCTGATTTTGTTCGTTAAATACGCCCCATTCGTTTAAACGTAAACCTTTTGATATGGCTATTTTTCGCATAGCTATTCCATGTTCTTTACTTCCGGTAAAATATTGCAATGCTGCACCAAAACTTTCTTGTGGAACTACCAGCAAATCTGCATCAATGCCATTATTTAGTTTGACAAAAGCTTTAGATATTCCCTTTCCGCTTACCTCAGCAACTTCTGGCATTTTTACAAATTTTTCTATTAAATTTGCTCCATCCTGTTCTGACCTAACAGACACCAAATAATCGATATCTCCAACAGTCTCCTTCATCCTTCTAAATGAACCCACTACTATTGCTTGTAGAACTCCTTTATTTTCAGAAAGACGTTTTTCTATCTGTTTTGCCAGAGGATAGACCTCACCAATTAGTAATCTCCCTCCGCCTTTTCTAAAAAATTCAATATTCTTTAAAATTGATTCTTCCTTCTTTTCGGAAAATCCTGGTATATTTCTAATCTTGCCATCGATGGCTGCCTGTTTAAGTTCATCGAGATCTTTTATACCAAGATTGTCATACAATATCTTTATGGTTTTAGGTCCGATGCCTTCTAGACCAAGAAATTGATTGACATCTACGGGCAACTTTTCTTTTAGTTCTTCATAATAATGTATTTTGCCTGTTAATATATACTCTTCAAGTTTTGCAGCAAGAGCTTTTCCTATCGAAGGAATTCTTAACAGGCCCTTTAGTTGTTCTTTTTTGTATACTTCTGAAATATCAAAAGATAAATTTTGTAT
>CAZHFI010000142.1:0-2944 GCA_964531845.1 uncultured Nitrososphaeraceae archaeon | reverse complement strand
AGAAGATTATTCGTAAATTTTTTCTATAAGATCTTTAATGACTCCAGCTATATATAGAACAAAAGCTACATTTGATTTGAGAATTTTTATCATTGTTATGTAATAATAAAGTAGATGGAAATTAAATAATCATTTTTTTCTTATCTTACAACGAATTTTCGTACAGTACTTTTTATTCTGAGATATTATGTATCTTCAAATAATATAAAAAATGGTATGATCATTTCTATGCAACTATAATGCGGATCAAATCAAATAGCTGAATATCTTTTTGTATAATAACAGGTTTTAGCTAAAACTACGCCAAGAACAACGAGTAGTAGTAAAACGATCATATCTGTCATAAAAAGACTGTTTGGAGAACGTAATATGTAGAATCCAGATTGGTAAGAATGCAAAATAGAAAATGGAAATGATGTCAAGATATATTGCATATAATACCCATAATAAATCTGTTAGTATTGGTAATGGTTTCTAGAATCGATTAATGAAAAAAATTTTGATACTATAATTTTTAAATCTCTATTAAGAGTGAAAATATTCATTTCCTATTCGAGGAGAGATGCTGGTGATTTTGCTAATCAAATACATAGTCATATTTCTAATTTTAACCATGATGTTTTTACTGATATTACTAGTATTAGACCAGGAGAAATTTGGAGCAACACCATAGAAGAAAATATTTCTGACTGTGATGTAGTTGTTGTAATAGTTACACATGGTGCACTATAAAGTCCTCATGTAGAAAGGGAAGTTTTACAGGCACAGAATGAAAAGAAAACAATTATCCCATGTTTTCATAAAGACGTTAAAGATTATAATATCAAATGGGGCTTAGAAAAAAATTCAAGGAATAGAATTTCATGACAAGTATGAATTAACTAGGGATGTTTTATCTAAAATTATTTATCTTTCTGATGATAGAATTATTTCATCTTCTACAAAAAAATCAAATAAAATCATTCTATAGCATAAAAAAGATCAAACCTCTAGTAGTGTAAAACGTCAATGTATTAACTTGATAAAATGGATTCTAATTGTAATTGCAATAGTCGTAATCTTTATTATTTTATTTATCATTTCGCTCCCATATTCATTGATTATAATAACTGTGGAAATTTTATTTTTATTATTTTATATTAGTAGAAGACAAAGAACTTGAATTTAAGATTGATTATCCTTCAATTGGAGAGTATATCCCAACACTAGAGAACTAAGTATAGCTATTGTTAATTAACGAAATAATCGATTTTACGTAGCAATAAAAGTATTTCCTGAAGAAAACATGATAAGCCATTCCAGAGACTGCAGATTATGAGTAGACTGATTTACAATATCTATTGTAAATTTGTTTTTGCTATATTTTGTATCCAAAATGATATTAAACGTATCATTTTCCTCAATATTATTGTGTTTTTTGATAATATTTAATATAATGATACATCAAACCTAAGGTTTTTGTTATGGTAATTTTAAACTTATGACGTGGATTTTGAGGGATTAAGAGATTTTATCGAAAATAAAATGAAAATGCAACATATTTACCAGCCTGTTATGATAAAGACTCTCCTAACATCTGATGCCAATAAAGTTTCAGTCCGTACCATCGCTAGAGAATTTTCTAATATGGATGAAAGTCAAGTCGATTATTATAAAGTAATAACCAAACAAATGCCTGGAAGAGTTTTAAAACATCATGGGATCGTTACCGAAACTAAAGATGGATATTCTCTGAATGTTAATTCACTAACGGATTCTCAAAAACAAGCTTTAATTAAACTCTGCGACCAGAAAATAAAAATATACATCCATACCAAAGGCGGAGAAAAACGGATATGGGAATATCGCATGAGAAGTTCCAGATACATTCCAGGAACAGTAAGATTTGAAGTCCTCAAACGAGCCAAGGGAAAATGTGAATTATGTGGAATATCTGCAAGTCAAAAATTTTTACAAGTCGATCATATTATCCCAAGAAACAGAGGCGGCGAGTCCAAAATAGAAAACTATCAAGCTTTATGTTATACTTGTAATGCACAAAAAATGGATAAAGATTCAACTGATTTTAGAGATCTTGACAAAATTTATGAAAAAAGACAGAAAGAATGTCCATTTTGTAATATAACTATTTCCTCATTCAATATAATAGATAAAAACAGTTCTGCCATTGCGTTTGAAGATAAATATCCAGTTTCTAGAGGCCATACCCTAGTTATTCCATTTAGGCATATTTCTTCATTTTTTGAGTTGGGTTCGTTTGAAAAAAGATCGTGTCTGTTATTAATAGACAATGTCCGGAATAGGATTCTAGAATCTGATAGGACTATAACCGGATTCAACGTAGGTTTCAATGATGGGATTGATGCAGGTCAAACAATATTTCATTGCCATATCCATGTAATTCCTCGCCGAAAAGATGACATACCAGTCCCCACCGGAGGAATCCGAAATATTATTCCAGGAAAAGGCATATACTGACATGAATTTCTTTTGATGTTTTTATTAAACAGATATTCTGAACAGAATGAATTGAATTATTGTAAAAGAACCTAATATTTTATAAACAACCTTGCATTTTTTAGGATTTAGATATCTAGCATGAAAGAAATCTATAATTATAAACTAATTAAAACCTTGGATAATTATGAATGAATAAATGTTGTTTATAATATAGAAATTTTTATCCACTTGAACGAATCTTTAACTAATCAGCCTTCAATTCTAAGTAAAAAAATTATCAAGACTGGGAATCTATTGCAAAATTCTACCAATTGGCAAATAGCCGAATTTCAAAAACAACTCCAAAAGAGCTCAAATTTGTATGAATTGATCCTAAACGATCTGATTGTAGATCAATTTGATCATAGTCTGGCCGAAAAGAGTTTCAAGAAATTCTTTGGTAAAAATACTATAAATTTTGTTGCAATTGATGGAACAGAATATG
>CAZHFI010000141.1:0-2986 GCA_964531845.1 uncultured Nitrososphaeraceae archaeon | reverse complement strand
TTATTTATTTCGTTCTTATTTTTACACTCGCTATCTTTTTTACACTTATTTTTCTGATCTACGTCAGCATCAACTATTGCGATATTTTGAGCAAAGACTTGGCTTGAATATATTCCACTTCCAAGTAGAATGGAAGACATGAATAGTATTCCAAATACACTAAATTTATTCATTACAAATTTATCTAAAAAATGATATATATGATTTATCTAGCATTTTTCACTATAATATGTCTGAATTATTATACAGTATTATCATATAGTAAAATATAATAAAATTTTTTTATTCAGATGTTATAAAATAAAAAAAGATTAAATAAGATAAAAATTAAAAATGATAACAAATTACATTTAATTACATCAAAATTCAAAATTTATATATTTTTTTTGAAATTCTAAAAAAGTTGTCTATTAGTTTCTACCTATGATCTAATATTTCTAAAATATAAATTTATTAGGTATAACTATAATCGTTTAAATTTATATTTTAAAGTCAAATAACAAAAATCTCTATTATTCTTCTAATAAATAATTGTAGAATAAATTTGTATAATTTACTTATAAAGAGATTATATGTAAGATTTATGTATTATAAGTCATGCATTATTGTTGGCTATTTTTGCGTAAAAGTAAGAATTACTCTATTTGCTATTATTCGGAACGTGTAAATGTGAATAAGAAAACAATAACAATAAAAAAGAAATTTTGTCTACCGGTAATTGAGTCTTGATAAGTTGGAATAAATTTGAAACTTAAATTTGTTATAATGATATTGGCGTTAGTTATTCTGATAGGACTTAATATTGATATTAATCTAGCTTTTGCCAAAAAAAGTGATTCAAAATCAAAAAACACATTACAACTATGTTGTACATGGGGAGATTCTTTAAAAGATGGAATACTCACATTTTCTATTAAAAACGGTGGAACATATTTAACAACCATCGTAAAATCTGCATTTCAAGATTGGGAAAATTTGTTCGATGGAGATCTAAAGTTTAAATATAAAAAGGACGAAATTGGTGCAGATATTAAAATTGAGTTCAAGAAAGGCAAAGGGTTAAAAGTTGGTAAAACAGTAACAAATTTTGATAAAGGCGGATTTATTAAATTTGTTGAAATTTCAATATCGAGAAATTCTCACAACGTCAAACTGAATGGACCAATAACAGAACATATCGTTAAACATGAACTTGGTCATGCTCTTGGTTTAGGACACGCTAATTTTAAAAATACTTTAATGTCACCAAAGATTGAAAAAGTTATTACAAAAGTATCTGCATGTGAACTAGCATCAGTCAAATATGTTAATCACTGGAAATTTTTCGATAATAGTGATTCTCCGGTTCATTTACAAAAAAATATTTTCAATTGCAAGAAAAATAGCTAGATGTATAAAACTTTAAATGATTTTATATATTGGGTTTTCATAATTTATCATTATATACTAATATACTTTATGAAAATCGTGTCACTTCAAAATGTTATTTTGGTATTTAAGGTATTTCTCGAAAAATAGTACTTATTGTAACTACGTAGATAAAGTATTGATATCTCAATTAATTATATTTAACTCATAGTCACAAAATATTATAAATTTTATAGACTAGATATAATGATATTTAGAACAATGATAAAAATTAATAGAAAATCTATGTTAACTTAATAGAGCCATCATATCGTGAAATTGCTCATCAGACATTTTTTTTCTGCTTTCTATCCATTGTTCTACATCTTTTCCAACAAGATATCTTAATTTAGGATTACTTGAAGTAATAGCTTCAAGAACTGTTTTTGCTACATACTTTGGAGTAGTTCCATTTTCTATCATTTTTGAAACATTCTTTTCCATACTTTTCATCATTTGAAAATATGGGGATGAAGGATCTTTAGATTTTTTAGCGGTGACCATGGAATTAAAAAAATTCGTTTTAATCACTCCTGGTTCAATTAGAATTGTTCTTATCCCAAATGGTTCTATTTCGTATGACATTGCTTCTGTTATTCCTTCTAGCGCAAACTTAGATCCCACATATGATGAGGCAGTGGCATACCCAAATCTACCAGCACCAGAACTCATATTAACAATAATTCCTGATTCCTGTTTTCTCATGATTGGAAGAACAGCTTGAGTAACTCTTATCACACCAAAAACATTTGTTTCGAATTGTTTTTTCACTTCATCTAAAGCAAGGTCTTCAAATGCGCCCACTAATCCATAACCCGCATTATTGATAAGTACATCTATCCTGCCTGTTTCTGACAAAATTGAATCTATAGCATTCTTTATAGAATTATCATCAGTTACATCAAGTTGTTTAAAGAAAATTTTTAGATTTTCTTGATCTATGACCTTTTTAAGATCGGAACTCTTTTCCAGGTTCCTCATAGTAGCATATGTTATATAATTATTTCTTGCAAGTTCTAATACTATCTCATAGCCTATTCCACTAGAACTTCCAGTTACAACTGCAACCCTTTGATCGCTTTTCATTATCAAAATAATTGCTTATAGGACATTTAAATATGTTCATATATTAAACAAATATAGACTAAATAAAAGTCTAACATATGCATGTTATATTTTATGAACATCATACTCAATGAATAGTGATGGGCTATCGATTCAAGACTCCTATTGTGACGTAATATGTTTCCTTAATCATATTTTTATGACAATATTCTATTTAATCATTATTCTTGACGATATGTCACCATATAATACAATAATTTTTTCATTTCTCCTCTAGATTCATAGAGAAATTCTTTCTTTTATTTCAAAAATCTTGTAGTGGCTTAATGTAACCTAATGATCTTCTTTTATTTTTTCACTTTTCTCGCTAATCTCTTTCAATTCGATTTTTATATTATTTAAATTCGCTTTTAGATTTTTTCTCAGTAATAAGATTATTTATCTCAATTTTTTGTTTTTCTGCTTTGTTGCACAACTATGAAAATCGACGATATGGAATAAAATTTCGACAGGA
>CAZHFI010000140.1:0-3050 GCA_964531845.1 uncultured Nitrososphaeraceae archaeon | reverse complement strand
AGGAAACACGTCTTCGTTTGTAAACCGGATCTGACCCAAATCTCTGTATCCAGTTTCAGATAGACACATACGTAACTTCTTTTCTTCCTATCTCCAAGGATGCTTTGTTGCATAACTATGATTTTCGTCGATTTTGATTAAAATAAAGAATATGGTATGATATAGGGAATTCATGTTAGCAATTTGTTCCTGTCAAAATTTTATTCCATATTGTCGATTTTCATAGTTATGCAACAAAGCATCCAAGGATGGATAGTGCCTTACTGGTATTTCTTAAACTGAGGCCAAGAAAATACAAATACAGTGAATACATTACCACAATTGTGGATGTCCTGTTTCGTTCAAATGTAATATGCATACATTAGAAATAGGGTATCCACAGCTATAGATCTTTCGTTAAATTAATAGAGCTCAAATTTGATTGAAAAATATACTTATTTATCTATTTAATTTTTAACAGTCATTAGCAAGAATCATTTAAGTTTTTGAATTGTTTTTATTTTAGTTTGTATCTCTAAAGATAGAAAATTTTATTTCTTACGAACTTAAATTGAGCATTCCGAATTTCCTCTAATGTGTTATTTTGAAAATTTAAATTTGCTTACCTTTATAGATGGATTTTTTATTGTTATTCCTATTGAAGATTCATATTTTATCAAAAAAAGATACCAATAACATTCTCGAAAAGATGTCTTCTTTATGGCCTCAATCATTGATCCCAAAGACAAAAACCTTAAAAATTTATGAAATAACCAAAGATACTTGTATTTTAGAACATGAGAATATGTTTGCTGTTCAGATCGATAAGAATTTAATTTTACCATTTTTAGGAAATTTAACAATCGTCAATTTGTTTCCTCATGTTATCGTAGATATGGGAGCTATAAAACCAATATGTGGTGGAGCCAACATAGCAAGGCCTGGGATTAGAGAATTTGGTAAGTTTCAAAAAAATGCTATTGTAGTAATTAAAGATATGACTTACATGAAACCAATAGCAATTGGCTTATCTCTTGTTGATAGTGAGACAGTAGAATCTATGGCAAGTGGGTATATAGTTAATAATTACCATTATGTAGGTGACAAATATTGGAAAGCGTATAAAGAAGTCCATTGATAGTTAATTAGTTTTAAATCAAATTATATAACGTCATTTATTCCATTATCTGTAATTGTATACAAAACATGTCTAGGATTTCTGGGTTGTATTAATATTGCATTAAACAATATCTTTTGTTGATTTAATACTTCTAATTTTAATTTTAAATGTGAATATATTGAAACCGATGTTTTCATGAATTCTTGTTTTTTGAGGTTATTGGAGTAAATCGTTTGATTTTTTTTGTCCTCTTTTAACATAAAACCAGAAAATGTATTGCCATCTTCATAAATTATGTTTCTTATCATATTTGTAACAACTATTGCACGGTCAGATTTAATAGCAAGCAACGCTAATTCATGAAGATGACTCCTCAACAAAAAGTGACGTCTATATCCTTGTATTTCATTAGAAAATAGATATGTAAGGGAATCAAAAATTATCAATTTGGATTTCTTTTTTTTTATAATTTCACAAATATCTAATTGAGATCTTACTGAAAGTGGTCTATATACTGAAATTCTATTTAAAATATTGTTTTTACCTGATGAGATCTGTGCAATCCTTTCTGGTCTAAAAGTTCCTTGAGTGTCAACAAAAATTACATCATCATTTTCATTAGATTTTAAAAAATTTACACAAAGAGAGAAACAAAGTTGAGTCTTGCCACTGCCGTTTTCTCCATAAATTTCTGTGACCATACCTGACCTTACTCCACCGGCAAGTAATTCGTCTAATTGATGTGAACCAGTACTGATAATTATCAAATATGATAAACAGAACTATTTAAGATTTTAATATTTTCTTGAAATTTAAAGGAAACTTTTTATTCTAGCCATGATGTTTTCATTTAACAAGTGATTTATTGAATATGTCTTCACAATCTTCACAACAACAACCAAAAAGACCATTAACAATCTTGCAAAAATCATTGAATCGCAAGGTTGCGGTCAGACTAAAAAATGAGATTGAATATAGGGGTAGGATGAATAATGTAGATTCATATATGAATTTGATCTTGCTGGATGCTGAAGAATATCATGGTTCAGAAGTTTTAGCAAACTATGGCAAGGTTGTCATTCGTGGAAATAATGTTTTATTTATTAAATTAGAAAAAGAGTTTTAATCTAAACTAAAATTAATCATAGTTTCATGGGTAATGACTTACTATAATGGTTTCCAAATATTTATTCTCATCAGAAAGTGTAACTGAGGGACATCCAGACAAGATATGCGACCAAGTTTCCGATGGTATTTTAGATGAATATTTAAAACAGGACAAGGAATCACGTGTTGCAGTTGAATCAATGGCCACAACCGGAATTCTGTTTGTTGCCGGCGAGGTAACCTCCAACGCTCAATTGGATTTACAAAAAATAGTACGGAATACTGTAAGAGAAATAGGATATGATAAGCCAGAATATGGGTTTGATGGCAATACTTGTGCCATTTTAAGCTCAATACATGAACAAAGTCAAGATATTTCCCAAGGCGTGACTCCAACAGATACAAAGGAACAGGGAGCGGGTGACCAAGGACTTGTCTTTGGGTTTGCCACAGATGAAACAAAAGAATTGATGCCACTTCCAATTACAATGGCACATAAATTAACAATGCAACTTGCATCAATCCGTAAAAATAAAATTCTGGATTGGATATGGCCTGATGGAAAATCACAAGTTTCTGTTGTATATGAGGATTCGAAACCTAAACGCATAGACACTGTGGTAATTTCTACACAACACTCACCGGATATTGGACTTGATCAATTAAGGGAAGCTGTTATCGATAAAATTGTGATGCCAGTATGTGAACATTGGGTTGATGATCATACAAAATTTTTTGTCAATCCTACAGGTAGATTTGTGATAGGTGGTCCCAATGGTGATACCGGTCTAACAGGAAGAAAGATTATTGCTGATACATATGGCGGAATGGGTAGACATGGAGG
>CAZHFI010000139.1:0-3180 GCA_964531845.1 uncultured Nitrososphaeraceae archaeon | reverse complement strand
CATCGCCTGAAGTTCCTGCTGCCTCCAGCTTCATACAAAATACAGTGGCACCTAGTGTGGCATCTTCGCCTATAACCCCTCCTACATGCCACGTATCTCCTTGCAGGGCAGTATCAAAAAAAATGTCACCTTCATCACGTCCGATTACAAATGAACCACCCACTGCTACTCCATCATCGGGACCGCAGGTTACCGTAGTGTCCCATGGATAGGCACATACACCAACAAGCCCACAACCAATGTCAGGTTCTTCAGTCTTTCCTTCAACTGGTGTTACCTTTATCTTGACGTAAGGAAGTATTTTCTCTACCAGCTGGTTTGGATCAATCTTCTTCAACAATGTTGGACCATCAATACGTTTTAAGATCATTGGATAGATTCTATCAACTAATTCTTTATCGTCCAAAAATTTTGTCTGTGATGCTTGTTTTTCTGCTTTCTGAAGGATATCAGGTTCTCCATCTATCTCGACTATTCGTTTTTCATCATTAGAATCTTCTATCTTTGCCTTGTCTGCATCTTCAGTAAAGGGACTCAGCTGTTTATCGTCAAGCACCAAGTCTTGATTGGCAAGGTCATTAGCAAGTATTTCGTCATTTATTTTTGCATAAACATTATGCATTATACTCAGATATGATGATGAAAAAATAACAATTGTCATAGCCAATGTAGTTATTAATAGATATGTAACTAGAAATGGAAATTTTATTGTCATGAAAATAAATCTAATTACAAATATAAAAGATTATCTGGAATAGTAAGGAAGGAATCTAAAGTTCGTTTTGAAAGAATACAGAATAGATGGATGCTAATATTTTCTATCAAAATCACTGGATTGGATCAAGGAACGATGTTCATCTAAATGATAATAGAAATGAAAGACATTTCGACAAGACAAATCTACTTATTCAAAAGCAAAAAGTGTTTTGTTGTACAGCACATGATTTGAAATACATCTAGCCAATCTATTCCAGTCATATTATGGCTAACTGGAAAAGATACAATAGCTCTGATTTCAGATATTATATGATATTGATAATATTGATGACTGGAATATGGAGTTAGAAAAGTAACAAAAATGTCGAAAATAAAAAAATTATCTGTAGTTGTTGCAGATAAAGGATATGTATGATAGTGAGTACAATCATGTAATGGTATGGGAGACATTGAATGGGGGGATACAGCATCACACATACAAGAAATGAACAGTTACCTGTCTGGAAGGTTCGAAGAATATAGGGGGAAGATAAAACGAGGGTATAGTAAGATACTGTATCATCACAGGAATAAGGAGGAAACAATCATATCGGTCATAAAAAGACTGTTTGAAGAACATATTATATAGAATCAGCCTGGTAAGAATGCAAAATAGAGAATTGATTTTCAGATGTATTACGTATAATGTTCATAAAATAGAATGGTAAATCTGTTAGTCTTTTGGATGGTTTCTACAGAGCCCCAACCACACTGACTGACAGAGCGATGGTATCATGCACATATGATGTTGAAAGACCAAGGTTCAGAAAGCATGAACAATTCATTAAATACTACAACAACAAAAGAGTAGACATGTCATTGAACACATGACACCAAGAACAGTACAAGTTGATAAGAGAAATATGACATATGTTGTGGGATGGTACATCTATTTTGGATATACATAGTTATTCAGAAATCATTGTTTATAATTGGGAAGATGATTCTAACCAAACTCAAGACCATACTATGAATTTCAAAAATCCTACATATGATGGTAAAATGGGTAATGCGAATGATTCCATATATGGGTAATATATTAGAAATGAGGACGAAAAGATAGCAAAAAAATTGGCTAATAGAATGAGTGATGCTTTATTTGATTAAGAGATAAGAAATTTTCAGTTAGTCAATCAGCAACAGCAATGTATATTACATCGGACACATCCGATGATTACGCGTTTAGTCGTCACTTTGATAATCTGTCTAATTCAAAAATCTATGGATTTACAATTGAGTTTGGACTAAAGGAAGCAGGCTTTGTTCCACCTTATCATGAAATGAATACTATCATAGATGACCCTTGCATAGCACCAATAGAGTTATGTGTACAAATTATAAACTAAAAATACTAAATCCTTACTTATAAATACAATTTTTCACAATTTTGGTCTAATTTCATTTAACAGAATATACTATTTGTTTTTATTAAATTACAAAAGAATAATAGTGATAGTAATACGCATAAAAATTATGAATGAACAGAACGGTACTGCTAACAAAATTGCTGAAGATGCAATAACCTTGGATATTAAAGATAATATCCTTGATGCAAGAAATATTATGATGAAATATAATATTAGTAGAATAATAATAACTGATAATAAGACATTATCTGGAATAGTTACTGAAAAAGACATAGTGAATTTCTTATATTTACATAAGCCAAACAAACGGCCTTATGAGATATTTTTAGATGAAGTAATGGGTGAAAAAGCTCCAATAACGGTGGGAGAGAATACTCGTTTAGCATCATGTGCTAAAATGATGTTAAGTAAAGGTATTAGTTCTCTTATCATAACACAAAAGAATTCAATAAATAATAAAATCTTGACAAAAACGGATTTAGTTGAATATTATTCTAAGTTTTACAAACGAATAGATAAGGTAAAAGACAACATGACTACTCCAGTAATTTCTATATCACAAGATGAATTAGTCAGTGAGGCAATGAGAATTCTACTAGAAAACAAGATTTCCAGACTGGTAGTAGTAAAGAATGATAAAGCTATCGGAATAATTTCAGGACGCGATTTAATACCACTCAGTAGTTTAATGAATTCTGGAATTGAAAAGTACAGGATAAATCAAGCAGGTTTCAAAGGTTCAATAAACTTGGTCGTTATGGTAAAGGATATTATGAGAAGCTCATTAATCACTATTTCAAGTAATGATTATCTTTCAGACGCAGCAAAGATAATGATAAGGAATCAAATTAGTGGAATTCCAGTTGTGGATAAAAACAGAAATTTAAAGGGCATAGTAACAAAAACTGATATAGTAAAAGCTTTTTCTAAGATCACTGATTGATTTTATCCATAATTAATAATTTTTAAAAAATTTGATTTGCCTTAATATATATTGTCTGTTAATAAATAAGAGGTGTTGTTGATGGTTTGTGGTACAAATTTGATGTAAAAGTGT
>CAZHFI010000138.1:0-3228 GCA_964531845.1 uncultured Nitrososphaeraceae archaeon | reverse complement strand
TACAATGTCCAAGATGTGAGCTTGTAAATATTTTGGAGAATAAATATTGTTCAAAGTGTAGTTATCCGTTAAAACCAGAAGCATATAATGAAATAAAAACCAATGAAGAGAATAAAATCAGATTACTCGAGGAAAATCATAAACAAGATATAGAAATATTACGTAATGAAATGAACAAGCAATTTTACACTATTCTTTCGATAATAAGGCAAAATCCAATTTTGAATAACGTCAAGCCAGAAGTATTAAACAAAATATCACAAGATAATACTATTTGAAGAATTCAGAATAATTTTTATCGAATCCATCCTTTACCTTTTTCAAAATTTTCATGAATTTTTTATCATTTTTAAAAAGATATAGATCATTCATTAGCCATGTCGGTTCTGCACTGAATGGTTTAGTGAAATCATATCCATATCTCCCAACTAGTTTTGTTATAGAATAGATTAGATTTTGAACTATTTCATCATGATTGAATTCAGATTCAATTTTAAGTGCCTCTTCGAAGGTAATTTTCTTAGATATACTAACGTCAAATCCATTATAATATAGAGTAACATATTGTTCAAATTCACGGTCATTCTTTTTATCATATATCTTTAGTTTTTTTATCGATTTTTTTGCTACATCAATAAGCGTAAAGATAAATTCTAGTTTATCATTAAAAAGTCTAAGCTCAGTATCACTAATTTTTTCGGTTTTCATGTCATGAAATTCTTCGAATCTAAAAATTTCATAACGCGCAAAAAAAATCCACGGGAGATTACTTATCCATTTGAAAATCCATTCATGCCTATCTGGACTTGATTCTCTTATTGAGAAAGATATTTCTTGATATCCTTTATTTTTTATAGTGTTTAATAAATTGGTCTTATCAATCAGATACTTAGAACACTCGGAAAAATATTTTATAATTTTAATACAGATTTCTTCATCATTTATCGAGGTAAGTGTTTTTTTGTTTATGTATGGATAAATAAACAGATCAAAAAAGTAATCGTCACCATAATTGTCTATCAAATTTATCAGTAGGTGAGTTCTGGATTTTTCGAGTTGGGATAAAAGATAAACTAATCCTGTCGATGTAAGACTATAATATATGGCACCATGTTCACGAACTTTCTTAGTTATTTTTATTAAATTTGAGTCATGGAAATTTTTGATTTTTTTGTGGACGTTTTTATATTCAGCCTCGAATTCAGTATTCTTGAGTAAGGAACATATTTGATATGTTGACACCTCCTTATTTTTTAGAAATTGATATAATGTAAAAACAGAAGATTCTGACAGATTTATTTCAAAGATGTTAGAGTTTATTAATTTTGATATGTACTCTTTCATATCTATATGGGTATAACGGGTATATATTAATATTATGATCTTGATCTTTAACAAATATGCAAGAATGCATAGCAGTGGGAATATCGTTCCCTAAAGAATATCTAAAAAAGATAGATTTGGACAGAGGAGACATATCAAGAAGCAGATTCATTGTAAAATTTCTTGAAAAAACATACAGAACTGAAAATACAAAATATGAAGATTCACTAGATGTTGGTTTAGAGTTCACAAAATCTAGTGAATCATCAGGAGGATTGTAGAAAATGATTGACGCCACATCTACAATAGATAATATAATGCCTCATGAGTCTAATAACCTTTCTCAAGCACGCAACAACTCAATTTGTGATGGCTTTGGATGTAACAAGAAATTTACATCAAAGATTATAGTAAATGCTGGAAAATTTGGATGTATAACACTTCAACTTTGTGACTCCTGTTCTGATAAATTCAGTGATAGTAACATAAAAGAGGTAAATTCCAATGAAATGTAAGTTCTGTCACATACAGATAAGGTTTCATTTTAACCAATCGACAAATAAAAAAACTGCAATTAATATGGACGGACAAATTCACAGATGTTTAGGTAACGTACATAGAATAAAACAGTACACGGGAACTGCAAACCACAATAATAGAATAAGAGAAAAACTAATTCAAAGAAACAGATTTTCTTCATTTTCTGGTGGTTCTGGGTTTATATCAAACTGGTGAAATATTTGGAATTTACTACTAATGATATCAAACAAAATAATGTAACCAATACTGATAATACTATCTATGTTAAAAAATGCAATAACAACTGTGAAAAAAATATCTACTGGAATAAATCCAACAACCATTTTGTAGAATCTGATTCTCAAGAACGACATATTTGTCCAAACTGGAATAGAAACTCAGATAATACAAGCAGACAAGAAATAGACAATATCATTTCTTCAAACCAATCTCAAATCATACAGACAAAACACTATTCTGACTAGACTGGATACAATCGAATCAAAGATAGTTAATTCGCAAGAGAATGATGCGTAATGGCCGAATCAGTTTTAGAAGAAAATAGTCAAGTTTGGTCAATCTCATTTTTGATAGACAAGCTCAAACAATGTCTAGCCATGAATACAGAACTAATTATCAATAGTGAAACTGGACAAGTAACTGAGCATAGAAAGTACTATAAACAGGTATTAGATATGCAAAATATTGGTGTCCTAGATCCATTAATGACAAAACCTTTTGTCATATATTTGAGAGACCTTCCAGAAAAAATGAAAGTTGAATTACAACAACTAGGTCATTTAGTAAGAGGATATGTTTTACGCCAAGCAGCTGCAAGATTGTTTGAAGATGTCAACTCAACACTATATCATACTAGTATTTCACAAATTTTGAAAGTAAAAGTGGAGAAATAGGCATTGTCTGAAAATAACAAAGAGGAATCAAGTTTTGATGAGATGGTGAATGAAGAATACGGAAATGAGTTTGAAGAAGAAAGTAAAGAAAAATCAAAAGATAATCATCAAAAGAGAAAGGAAAGTGAACAGTCTAGAAAAGAGATAACAGTCTACAAGTATTCTAAAAGAGGAAAAGGAGATTTACATGAGTCTGTAATTATTTCAGAAAAACCTTATTTTCTAAAATATGATCAGCAAACCGATAAAATTATTGCAGTGGAAAGAATTGAAGAAACTGCCAGAATTATAAAACCATCGTTAGAGGAAGAATATCCATATGAACCATATTATTTTGAAAATATTGATCAAGTCAATGAATATCTGATAAAAGTCAAGGATGAAAGCAATGAATCACTATATAGAAAAATCAACGAGTCAGTAAAAAAATACAATGACAGAGATCCTAATTCTATCAATCTAATTTCTTTAG
>CAZHFI010000137.1:0-3262 GCA_964531845.1 uncultured Nitrososphaeraceae archaeon | reverse complement strand
AAAAACTGCAGAAATATTTAGAAAAGAAGGAGTGGGATATGATCTTTTTTTGCTTTCAAATAATAGTAGTTGGGAAGGTTTTACAAATATTTCTAAAACTGTTGTGGCAAACCAAGATGAAGATGTCTGGGTAAATATGTTATCGTATAAAGATCGAAAACATAGAGATGAATATATAGCAAAAATGTCAAACAATAAAGAATGTCAAGCAGATTATGAAAAGTTTACTAAATTGATTACTCCCCAATCTCAGATAATTACTGGCGAGTTCAAAACATTAAATTAATCTAACTCGAATCGAGGGAAATAGTGAAATAATAATGTTTGATACTATGAGGTTTACTACAAAAAGTTTATGCATTTCTAAAATATCACTGTCTGATTCTAAATAAGGAATAAAAGAAATTATCAAGAGTAGAAATAAAATATGTCAAAAAATGATTTGGATAACCACAAAATTGTTTCTGAAAGTGAATGGTTGGAAGCTCGTAAGACTCTGCTTAAAAAAGAAAAAGAGTTTACCAAGTTACGTGACCAACTCAGTCAACAACGACGAGAACTACCTTGGGTAAAAGTTGACAAGGAGTATGTTTTTGATAGTCCAAATGGAAAACAAACTCTATCAGAGCTCTTTGATGGCAGAAGTCAGCTAATAGTATATCACTTTATGTATGATCCAGATTGGGATGCAGCATGTCCGTCATGTTCTTTTTGGGCAGACAATTTTAATGATATAATCATACATCTGAATCAACGAGATGTCACCATGATCGCAGTTTCAAAAGCTTCATATCAAAAGATAGATGCATACAAGAGGCGTATGGGTTGGAATTTCACATGGGTTTCTTCGTTTGATAATGATTTCAATTTTGATTATCATGTGTCATTTTCACAAAAAGAGATTGAAGAGAAAGAAGGTATTTACAATTTTACCGTACAAGACCCACTTGTTTCAGAATTACCTGGAGTAAGCGTCTTTTACAAAGACGCATCGGGTAAAATATTTCATACATATTCTGCCTATTCCCGTGGTATAGATATTTTAAATAATGCATACAACTATCTAGACCTCGTTCCAAAAGGCAGGGATGAAAGTGGGTATGAATTTCCTCAATCTTGGGTTCGTCGTCATGATGAATACGATGGTTCAAAAATAACTTTTGATCTACGGCCTTTCAATAATAAAAATAAAAAATAGTTTAGTTACCATTTTTCATAAACAACCGGTAATCATGATGATAAAGTAATAATATAATAAAATACAATATTCAAATTTTGTTTATAACATCGTATGTCTTTGGTATCATGCAATTATTATCTAAAGAATATTTCTTTCAAAATCTGGGTTTTTATAAATAAATTTGTAATTAGAGTAAGCGAGTAAAAAGTGATAATAAAACATTCTATTGATGAAATAGTTAGAGGTGGTTACAAGTATTTGTTTTTGTTACTATATTAAAGAAGACAATCTTACTTTATGACATGATACACATATTATTTTTTAAAAGGTAAAATTGGATCCTTGTTTTTCTTCTACCTTTTCTGTCCCAGTTTTCAATCTCGTTATATCCCTTCTGAAGAAAAGATCTATAAACCAATCTAACATTACTCTCAATTTTCTTTCTGTAGTTGGTAGATTTCCCAAATAATAAAACCGCCACAATACCCATCCAATGAAACCATGAATTTTGCGGCCAAATACTATTCCAACACCATTTCGTTTTCCAATAAGTGCCAATATTCCTTTGGTTTTGTAGTTAAAAACCAATTCTTCCTTTTTCATTTTTTTCTTTGTATATATTTCATTAATTATGTTGTTAGAAACTACTCTTGCCTCCCTTAACGCGTGCTGGGCCGTTGGCGGATATGGTTTACCTGTAATAGGGTCCATTACAAAGGCACAATCTCCTAATGCAAAAATAGTATCGTATCCCTTTACCTTTAAATTTTCATTTGTAATTATTTTTCCTGATTTGTCATGTTCGCAGTTTAAGCCACTTATGACTTTACTTGGTTTAACACCACCAGCCCAAACTACTGTGTGACTGGATATTTTTTCTTGATTATTTAATATTACATAATTTGAACCTATTTCTTTAACACGGTTGTTTAAGAGTATTTTTACACCATTTTTCTCAAGTTTATTTAATGTAAATTCTGATAATTCTTCAGATACTTCTGGTAAAACCCGTGGACCAGAATTTATCAATAGTACTTTGATATCTTTTATATCGATATTATGATAAAAATGTTTTACAGAATCACGGACAAAGTCATTTAATTCTCCAACTGTTTCTATACCAGAAAAACCGCCTCCTACTACTATAAATGTCATTAAACTTTTTTGTAATTCTGTATTTTCATATTCCATATCACATTGCTCCAGCATATTTATGAGATGATTTCGCAATAGCAATGCATCACCAATAGTCTTTATTGTGAATGCGTTTTTATATGCACTTTGTAGATCAAAAAAATTTGTTTCTCCTCCTAGCGCTAAAACTAGATAGTCGTATTTTAGGGTCTTGATTTTATCAATTAATTTTAATGAATTGGAATACTTGCCTATGTTATATCTTATATCCACCTCTTTTGTTACCAGGTCTATTGAATCAACATTTGCTTCATAAAATCTAGCCCTTTTACAAAATGATCTTATCGGTGTAATTATGTGGCTCGTCTCAATAGCACTGGCAGCTACTTCTGGAAGCATGGGAGTAAAAAGAAAAAAATTATCTCTACTTACAATTGTTATATCAATGTCGATATTATCTTGGAATTCCTTTTGTAACTGCTGTAATATTCTTATTCCAGCAAATCCACCCCCAAGGACCAATATTCTTTTTAGGTCAATTGATTTTGTTCCATGTATTAGCTCTGTATGTTTTTGATAAGAGTCAATTCTGCCAAAAGAAATATCGCATTTAGGACATCTATAGCGGGTCCCAAATTTTATAGAAAGTATAGATGAGACAAGTCCTACTGTAATACCGAAAATAAGATGAGTAATTAACGAACCTATCAATACAGTTATACTCAACAATTCTGATGAAAATTGATATTCAAGTAGTTCTTTTTCTTCAAAAGGCAAGTCTGCAAGTGTGTTTACTGTTTCAGGAGATAGAACAAAATAATATACAGGAATGAAGAAGACTAGGAATACGACGGTACCAGCAAAAATTCCATATATTATTCCATTTGATGGTTTACTGATGTTTAATATTCCAGTTTTATACAGGAAAATGCCTATAGCTATTCCTAT
>CAZHFI010000136.1:0-3284 GCA_964531845.1 uncultured Nitrososphaeraceae archaeon | reverse complement strand
CCTGCAAAAATTGAAGAAAATATTCCCTGTCCAATTGCCAATTTGCTTTCGGGAAATTTTTCACGTATTATTCCAAATGCTATTGGAAACATAGACATCCCAATTCCCTGAATTACTCTAGCTGATATCATCATAATGAAGTTTGATGATAATCCCCCTATCAAAGTACCAAAAATATAAGTTACAAGAACTAGTACCAATATTTTCTTTTTTCCATATATATCAGATAATTTTCCAGCAATAGGAGTAGCTATTGCACCAGATATCAAATATGCCGTTAGAATCCAGGATGAAGAATTATAGGTTATTTGAAAATCTGAGATTAGGTCTGGGATGGCAGGAATAATCATTGTTTCACCGTACATGGTGATTAATGCAAGACTGCTTAGGATTGCAAGAGTTAACCATGCATCAACAGAAATTCTTTCCTGTGATTTAGTATTTCGTTCATCAATTGTTTTCCCTCGGTATTTTCGAGAGGTATTACTGCTCTTACCGTCTTCAGAATTATTCATGATGAAAAAACAGTTAACATATATCTGATGTGCTTATTATCCGTAATGCAAAAAATTAGAAAAATATTGGTCCTAATTTAAATAATGAATGAAATAGATCTTTTTATAGCCATTTAATTCTAAAAAAGAATATTACATTTTGTACACCAAGAAAATCTTTTATTAATATAATATAAGGTTGAAAAAATAAAGAAACAGAGTTGGATAATGGAATGATTATGTCGTGCTAATGCAATGTATGTTTCTTACAGTGTATTTGTTCATGAAAATGAAAAGTGAATGTACGTGGATTTTAAAAATATCTTGGAAAAGTTGCTCATTTCCATCCGACAACGCAGTACAGACATAACCATATAGAGGAAGTTAATGTAGATGTACATTTAAACGTCCGATTATAGAAAGAGAGGATTTATGATTACAGTAACAAATAGTAAATGAGTTTTTATGTAGTGGAGACAAATTTTTTATAAGAATTATTTGGGACACTAATTGTTGGAAATATGAGTTTAGAAGCACATAGAAAGATTAAAAATACATTTTTCTTATTATACTTATTGTATTAAAAGTTTTAATTATTCGCTATTCATATTAGATTTTATTAAAGTTTCTAACTTATTAGCTATCTATCATTTGTCAGGTCCCTAATACTTTCTATAATTATGTATCGCTTTGAGATAATGAATCATCAAAATTTATAATAGTATACAAACAATTAGAGATGTAAGAAAGATTAATCCTTTTTCTGCTGAAAATCTAACAGAATTTTTAATCATTATTTACGGAATGTTGTACCCTCTATTATTGCAGATATTCCTAGGTAGGACAACAATCATATAGTTTCAGTCTGGACGTGGTTTATGATGAAATTTTTTAATTCTCAAAATTTCAATTGTAGTTTTAGTATAATAATAAACATTTTAATACTCAACTCAAAAGCATTAATCAACCTTGAAAGACAATCAAAACGAGTTTTGGGATTTTATGATAAAAAAAATTCCTATTGAAACAATGTTCATTTTAATAACATCTTTATACTATAATAATTAACCACTACCATTAAGACACTTATTGATTTATTTAAAATCAACTACAAATTCAACACTATAGTAAACATAGCAACTGCATTGATAAAGATACAATGAATTTAAATAATAAAAATATACATTGTTTAATACAAAACGCATATATGTGTATATTATCAATGATACATTGTTTTATTATCAACATAACAAAAACAATAAAAAAGAAATATTACAAAGAGAATGATAAAACGATAATTCTTTTCATCGAAAGCATATCGAAATTTTAAACAGTAGTATATGTGATAATCTGTATATATCATCTTTTTTAACTAATTCCAAATTGAACAAATTTTCAATATACACAATATTTGGAACATGTTTATTTCCTCAATTTTGTTGGGAAACTGAATGTATTCTCTAAACCAGATACTTGCACTAGAAAACCAAACTCAAACAGAAGAAAATGAAGATCATGTAACGACAGATCTAAAAAACAGGAAAACAAATGTGCAGTAGATACTGATTGTCAAAACGAAAACAAGATTGATAATAGTCTAGATAAAACAATCGTTATTCAAAAAACTATAGAAAATTCTACGACTAAAGATGAACCAAAAATAACACCAACATGTGAAACATGCTTTACAGATAATCTGACTCCTAAGCAGGCTGAATCATTTGCACAGTCAATAGAAATAGATTGTAGTTACATTATTGCGTCAATCGCAGCAGAAGAACCTACATACACTGAACTCCTAGAGGCAGCCTCGAATATGATATTTAATGTGGAAAGCGATGTCGGTATCCCTTTATCTACATTGGAATCTATTGCCGATTGTTTGGATGAATTATATGGAATAACTCTATCAAGACCTTAATAAACATCTTTTCAATCTTTTCTCATTTTTTTATTCAAATCGTTACGTTCTTGTAATTTGTCTAACTAAAACCCAATTCCTTATGATAAGTTTAGGTTATACTAATATCACAAATAATGAATCTTATTTGATGGGAGACGTAGCACAATACAAGAAACTTCAAAGAATAGGCATACTATGGATAAAAAATTAGTTCGTGGTTATTTCCAATTACAAACAAGGTCTGTTAAAGTATTGTAATATTTTTGAAATATTTGTTTCAATAGAATTTGAGGTATCAATAGACAGGTGAAATTTTCCTAATCTCAATGGTTCAAAAATTTTTTTCATTTTTAAATAAATTAAATAATTAGCATCAGAATAATCATTTCTTCTGGTTTCAAGTCTTGATTTTATAATTTCTTCTGGACAGGAACATTGGATAACAAAAAAATCATGACTTGACAATTTCAGTTTTCTTTTTACCTCAAGACGTGAAGAGTTTCTATTAAACGTACCGTCAATAATACAATTCGTTCCAGTATAATGTAGATATTTAGCAATAAGTATTACAACGTCGTAAACTAGTTTTCTTTCAGATACAGAATAATTTGGTCTACGAATTAATTCTTTCCTAATTTTATCGGTAGATAAAACACTTGCATCGATATATTTTGTCAATCTATTAGAGAGGTATGTTTTTCCAGTTCCTGGGAGACCACATATTAGTACTATCAATGTTAGTTAAATATTGAAAATATGATATTTAAGATTGAGTATAAATTTTGGAGTGTAGTGTTTTGTTATAAAGTACAAAAAAAATGAAGTGATATAATATAATAATATATAGTTCTATCTAGAATAACATTCAAATGTTTAAAGTAATGTTA
>CAZHFI010000135.1:0-3313 GCA_964531845.1 uncultured Nitrososphaeraceae archaeon | reverse complement strand
TTTTATGAAAAATTTTATAAATACATGACAAAAGAGACATTTAAAAAACTAGAACAATTGACAACGGATAATTTTGAATTCTCAGTAAAGGTACCTGAAACCATTACGCATGATAAAAGATTGAATGTTCACAAAGGGGCAATCTCACTGCTGGAAGATTTCCTTGATAAAATTTCACCTTTAAAGATTACAAAAAAATTGGGTGCAATTCTGATACAGCTTCCACCCAGTTTTACCGTCACTGATTTTAAAACCATCGAGAATTTTCTTGAAAGACTTCCAAGGTCCTATCAATACGCATTAGAATTCAGACATCCTTCATGGAATACAGAGGGGCCATGGGAAATGCTTGCGCATTACAATATTGCAGCGGTATTGACTGATTCACCATTTGCAGACCACCTTGGCTTTTTGTCGGATATTACAATTACAACGATGGAACATCTTTTCATCCGCTTTCATGGAAGAAATACAATACACAGATACAATTACCTTTATCCTAGAGAGGAACTGCTACAATGGAGTGAAAGGATAAACAGATTGATAACTACGATGGATGATAGAAATACGAAAATTGGTTTGATTAGAGTTTATTTTAATAATCATTATGGAGGTAAGGCAGTTGTAAATGCTCTACAATTTAAAGAACTACTTGGAATGAATTTATCCCAGAAGGAAAAAAGTATGTTGCAGCATGCTGAAAATTTTTATCCTGTAACCACTTTGGATGGTCTTTTAAAATGATTTTAGAATAATCAGATCTTTTCTTATTTATTTATTTATTTATTTTTACATTATTAATTCTAATTGAATAAATAATTTTTTATTTAGAAATAAAAATACAGACAATATTCCAGTTATTTACATTTATTTACACATACACAGATACACAAAAGAAAAATCAATAAAAAAATTTAACTGGAATTTACAAGTATTGAAAAAAAATTTTTATCATATTTGTATCAAAGTTACATTGCGTTAATTTTTTATCAAACACCAATTAACTGAACGATAATTTTTCTTCTCCGTCCGTGGGTATCTAACTCTAAAAAAACTATTTGTTGCCATGTTCCCAATGTTAATTCTGATTCTATGAACGGTATAGTTAAACTTGGTCCAATTAGGGATGCTTTCACATGGGAGTGACCGTTTCCATCATGCCAAGTATCATCGTGTTTATATCTTGATGCTTTTGGGGCCATTCTCTCCAACATATCGGGAAAATCCTTCTTTAGGCCGGGTTCGTATTCAATGGTAGTTAATGCTGCCGTGGAACCAACCACAAAAATAGTTGCTATCCCATCGGTCAGTTTACTTTCATTCAATTTATCTTTAACATCGTCGGTGATGTTGATAATTTCATTTTCACCGTTTGAAGAAAGCAAGATATATTTTGTAACTACTTTTGGTCCATCTGTCATAGTAAACCAATTTAATTTGTCAGGTTAAATACATATTTAAAACATATTTCAGCTCGAATAAACAATTGGAGATAGAAATTTAAATACAAAAATCAAAAATGATAATATGTGAACAGATATTTAAATAAAATATAATGCTATTAACTAGTAATCTTGTGTTGATTGATAAGATTTGACATTCCCGTCATGTAGTTTTTTGCAAAAGTCGTTACAGGTTGTGATGAATACCAGATGCATCCTAATACTTTACAGTCATGGCAGGTTTTTGCAATATCCCATTGAGGTGATTCCCATACCTCTTCAATACTTGTTTCAAGTAAATTATAGGTATTTTGTGGTGAATTGTACTTCCAGCATGGAACAAGAACTGTGCCATTTCCGTTTACAAATATACTCTTCCATACTCCGCATTCATCATAAATCCCTCTGCCATGTTCCATTATCTGTTCAAAATATTCTTGTGGTATCATTATTCTTGGAGTATTATGATTTTTTTTATAGTCAATAATACTTTTGCATACTTCAATCATTGTTTTTCTATCCGGTAGAAGTGAATAATTTACATCGGACCTGTCCTCTACAAATGTTAATGAAACAGCATCAGAACCAAGTTCCTTTGCTTTTTCAAAATATGATTGGTCTATAAATTCTTGTGTATTATATTTTGTAATTACGGAATTAAAATAATGAGGTACATTATGATTTTTCAATAGAATGAGATTATTAATAACTCTTTGAAATACTTCTTTTGAAACTCCTCTTACTTTGCAGTAAGAATCCTGATGTACAGAATCTATACTGCAAGTGATAAATTGCACATATTTTTTTAATTCTGTAAGATGTATTGTATGAAGTAATGAACAATTGGTAATCAAGGTAATAGGCATTTTCAAACCATGTAAATATCTTACAAGGTCCATAAAGTCCGGCCTGCTAGTGGGTTCACCTCCTTCAATTATAGACCAAATACAATATTTTGAAACTTTATCAAAGATAGTCTTCCATTGCTGGGTGGATAGGTCATCCCTTTTGGCCAGGCTAATCTGACTTGTTTTATCAGAATCTCCAAACGGACACATTGGACAATAAAAGTTACAATAATGAGTAAGACTGAATACCGCAATAAGTGGTCTTTTCTTTCCGACGATTCGATTTGTAGACCATTTTCCCAATAGCTTGATAGTTCTTATGGTATCAATAACCATGTATTTTTATGAATACAAATGCATAAATTTTTTATGTTTTTGTATTTTACTAACTCGATAAGATATTGATGCTTTCTGTACACAAAATGATTTTGGATGTACTACAGGTAACTGATAATTCAATTCACTTGAAAATGTATTATGGTAGTTTCCTACATAAGAACAAGTTCCAGATTTAAAACCTCAAAATTCATCAAATACTACAATAACAACAGACGAGTCCGTATCGTTAAACTATATTACAAGAACACACCAAGGTATGGTAAATGGGGATAGGTAAGGAGATAATATCAGAATTATAAGTAAGCACTTTGTTATATAATTTTCACCTATTAAAATGCAGTAGTAAAAAATCACTGAATTATCATATTAAAAAGTTCATATATATTAAATATAGCAATCTTATCGATGATTTGTATTAATAAAGATCGCTTTTTTTGTTTTACACTGTTATTTGGTATTAGTTTAATCGTTACAAATAGCATATTTTACCAAAATGTTTATTCCGAGAAACTTCAATATTACGATCTTTTTTATAAATATTTTAAGACAGATTACATTAACAATTTACTAAATTTTCAAAAAACAGGTTTTGAAGATTCTGATGACTATAAAATAACTCTGCTGAAATCAGAATCTGAAGAGGGTGATGATGGAGGTTCCAGTTCATCAAATGAAGAATCTGAA
>CAZHFI010000134.1:0-3331 GCA_964531845.1 uncultured Nitrososphaeraceae archaeon | reverse complement strand
CCTCCGAGCCCGCTCTTTTAGATTTATAATATTCTAGTTCAAGATTCAAATTTTTCATCTACTATTTTATAAAAAAGTAACTATTTTTTATTCTAGTAGCAGTAGGTTATTGTAAGATACCAATTGAAATAGTAATACGTTTACAGTTTTATGAAAAATTTTAACAAAAAAGAATGTCAAATAAAATGGAAGATAAAGTAAAGAAGAAACAGATATTGCTGTCTTAGGAGGCGGTCAGGCAGGTTTACACGCTGCGTTAGTTCTTTCCATCTCACGTACAAGAAAAAAATACTAGTTTTTGATACCCCTGAACCTCCACGAAAGGTGGCTTCTCACGGTGTTCATAATTCATAATTTTCTTGGATTAGATAGTCTCTCTTTTACTAATGGATATACCTAAAATCTCCCGGGAACAAATTGGTAAAATGATTCTGCGAAACTTTGCAAAGAAAAAATAGTAAATGTCAATAAAGAAGAAGAAAAAGATGGCATATTTGTTATTACAACAGACAATGAAAAAACGATAAAGGCAAAGAAAGTGATTCTTGTTGTAGGATATTACGATGTATATTCGAATATACCTAGTTTTATAGAATGCTGTGCTGATACGATTATTTCCCGTCCATTTTTCGATTGTTATGAAAATAGAGATGTATCTGGAGTGTTGTGGTAAATTCCAAAATGCAACTTGATTTGTTTCCAAAAATGGTACAAAATTGGACTTGCAAAATCAGGGTTTTCATATCTCCAAAAATAGAAATAGAATTATCATACCTAAATGAATCATTCAGATTAAATATTCATGTTTACAGAGTAATTAGACTCTGTTAGGTCAAGATAATTTCTTAACCTCCTAATCTATTTTGAATTTATCATTTTGTATACTATCCAAACCAGTGAATATAATGAATGTTTATGTTAAGAGATTAAACAACTAATTCAATATTTGTATTATCAAATTTATCACAAAAATTATTTATATTATTTTCATTTTAGTGGAAGCGTAAATTCAAAGGTTGCGCCACTTTCCTCTGGATCGAGTTCATTATTGTTATATCCTCTAATAGTACCGCCATGCTCTTCAACAATACTCTTTGCCAAATACAATCCAAGACCAGTTCCACTAGCAGTAGTGGTAACAAATTTCTCAAAGAGTCTGTTCAAGATCGTTTTATCTATTCCAAGGCCATTGTCCTTTACTCTAACCAAAGCAAATCCTTTATCTCCTTTTTCGTGTTTATCTTTAGTTCTATCATATTGTTTCTCAACAGTTATCACAATTTTACCATCTTTTGTAAATTTTAATGCATTTATCAATAAATTAGTCACTAGTTGATAAATTCGGATTCGGTCAGCATAAACCATAACTGGTTCTTTTGGAAGATTGAAAATAATTTTGGTATTGGATTTGTTCAATATATTCTTGTTTAGAGTCAAGTCCGTTATGATATTTTTCATTCTATCAACTAGATCAAATTTGGATTTTTGAAGTGTTATTGTCTTGTTTTCAATTTTTGATACTTGTAGTAGATCTTCTATAAGATTTGATAATCTGTCGATATTTCTTTTCAATGGTTTAAGATACTCCTGTATGTTTTCTGGAAATAATTCTATCATTTCCATATATCCTGCTACCGACTGTGTGGGTGTGCGCAATTCATGTGTTGCAATATTTATAAATTCTTTCTGATTTTTGTCATTTTCATAAAGTTTTTCATTTAATTCTTTTAATATAGCTAGCTGGTTTTCTAACTGTTTGTTTTTGTATTCTATACCTTTAGACTTTTCTTCTAACTCTTCAGCCTTTTGCTTGATCTTTCTACCCAATTCCTTTGACCAATTACGAAGTAAATAATAAAGCAGTATTGATAACATCATAGTAACGCCGCTAATTAAAATGAATTCGTATATGGTAAACAAAAATACTTTGTCCAACTTATTGTTTAATGAAGATAATGGAAAAACATAGTTCATAAAAAATTGTGGTTTATTACTGTCATTGATTGGATGAATATGAATAGGATAGGAAGTTGCTAATTTTGGTCCAAAACCGATGTCCATCATGACTATTTGTGGATCTCCTGTTCTTATGGTGTCATTCAATAATCTATTGAATGCTCCAAGGCCTTCAGTCTTTGTAATTATTTCTTGAAATTCTTTACTAAATACATTCTTTCCAACTAGAGTATGACCAGTCTTGTCCTTCAACGGTCCTGCCAGATAATTACCATTTTCATCATATGCGCTAATAAAATCTTTAGTTAGATCTATTGTGTTTGCAAATAGGCTAAAAAAATCTATAGTTCCGATCCTTGTACCGATCATTCCAAGATATTTTCCTGTAGATTGATCTACTATTGGATAATTAATTGCTATTCTAAAAGTACCATCCTTTGCTATAAATCCATCTGATATCGTCATTTCCCCAGTTGTCCTTGTTTTTTGTACAAAGTCTCGAAACGAAAAATCAGTACCCAGTACCGTTGGATTTTCTGGATTATGAATGTCAGTTACAGCAACATCGTTAGAGTCTAGTATGACAATACGGTCCGCAATCGATCTTATATCTTCAAAAACAGAGAATAGCAAATTTTTTGTGTTATTGCTTGTAAAATCACCTTCCTGCAAATTCTGTGTATTGGCCAAAGACTTGAGCTGCGCCTGTATGTCTTTCAGTATCTGGGCCGCACTATCGGCCAATTTCTTGTTACCATCAATTTGTCTTTCCTTTTGTTGTTCAAGAAAAGTGTCTTTCACTTTATCTTGCTGTTTTATCTCTAAGAATAAAAAAAGTAAAAAACTCAGAAATAAAAGAAAAAAAATTGTTAAAAAAATAAAACGTAATGATAAAAAATTCACATACAGATATGATGAGAACATTTATTTAAGTTATCAGACAATTTACTGACAAACAGATAAGAATACTTTGTTTCCATAATTATAAAACTATTTTTATCTTCCTGCCTGTTTGATTGTAATATTATTGATTGACCAATTCTGCAACATCCTACCATCATGCATCTTATTACTAGTAACAAGGATAGATAAGACTCTTTTTTCTGATGTCTACTGCAAGATGTATTTTTAGGTAATCACGCATTACAGTCCATTTATGTGCAATCCATTTCTCTCCATTTGATAACTGGATGCCAGTCTAATCAACTGACTGCAATCTCAAAATCATCATACAAACTGGACCTGCTGTTGTTGTCTAAAATAGAGATATTGATGTTCAGTTGGTTTATTCTCCTGCTATTGATATTGCTGGAATGTGGAATAGATGGTAGCCTGGTAGCAGTAGTCACTTTGTTGCACAACTATGAAAATCGAC
>CAZHFI010000133.1:0-3373 GCA_964531845.1 uncultured Nitrososphaeraceae archaeon | reverse complement strand
CCAGTCTGTAGTCGTGTATTGGTTTATCATCAAGATAATCTGATAATAATTCATCAATTACTTAATTAATTTCCTCTTTTACTATATTTATCTGATTTAAAACATCATTCTTCTCATCGAAAAGAATTGAATAGATATCTACATAATCAAAAGATTTTGTATTAATTATACTAGTTTCACTTTTTGATGATCTCCATATTAACTTCAATTGACTATATCCAAAATCGAGTTATAGTACAATTCTCAGCTACATTCTTACCATCATCATTAATTCGAATTCTTAGTTGATATGAAGTACTTTTTACATATCTATGATTGTAAACTTCTTTATCTAAAATTTTTATTGAAATCCTACGTTTTTCAATAAGTCTTGTGTTCTTTAGTATAGGTTTTCTATATTCATCCAACCAGAGTAGCTAAAAATAACCCGATTGCTGTAGTTATACCTGCAACGATCGCTTATAAAATGTCGACCAAAATCTATAAAATATTAAAAAATCTAAATTAAATAGTTTTAAATTTGAATTAAATAGTTTAAAGATTATATTTACCATATAATTTTCGTTACATAGATAATAATGTGTCATGGTTAGATATTTTACCTTCAGGTAAAAATCCACCAAAAGATGTTAATGTAGTTATAGAGATCCCTAAAGGTAGTAATATAAAATATGAAATAAATCATGATGATGGTCTATTATATGTAGATAGGTTCCTATCGGTTAGTATGGTTTATCCATTCAATTATGGCTTTGTTCCCAGAACCATGGAATGTTCAAAAGGTCCATCCAAAGATAATTTAGATGCCTTCATTATTGGTATTGATTCTCTAATCCCTAGGAGTATTGTTAATTGTATTCCCATAGGTGTAATCTTGACTGAAGACCAAGATGGGATTGATTCTAAAATAATTACGATACCAGTCAACACTATTTCAAATAATTTTAGTATAAAAAATTTAGATGATATTCCTTCATATTTACTAAGAACACTAATTCATTTTATTAAACATCATAAGGATTTTGAGAAAAATAAATTTGTTAAGATTAAAGAAATCGGAGATAAGCAAGATGCAAAAGTGTTGATATTAGAAGGAATAAATAATTATAAAAAATATATGGAATCACTAAATAGAATGATAACCGATGATCTATCTACAGTCACATAAATGAAAATCGAGTATCATCCACGCTCTAAATTACTTCCCTTTCTCTAAAATATCAGAATTTTTATTAATCCATTCTGGATATCCCATTGAATTTTTATTATTAAGTTCACTACTAAAATTCACTAGGATCTTTTTAACTGCATTTAAAAATTTTACATGATTATTATTCATACCGATATATTCAAATCCAATTGACCACCATGATGTACTTCCATTAATTATTTCCGTTATTTCACATTGAAGACCTTCATTTTTTTTCTATATTAATCCATTCAGTTGACCTAAATGTATCATCTTCAAAGATGAATTTTCTTAAAAATCTTATTTTTTTGATTCGTATTATTGGACCATTATTCAAAGTTGAAAAAAAAGTAGTATTATCTGAAGCAGAAGTTTGTTTCTCAGTAAGAAATAATGTCCACTTACTCCAATCTTCCAAGGTACCCCGCAAATGGCTGACCCCTAATCCAAAATTTGGTTTCCTATTTTTTATCCATTTGATTTCAAACCTAAATGGTAACCCACTTGTATTTTCATTATCAAAACCCCTCAACTTGATACCAGTATCTTCACAATTTCTTAAAAAAATATATAGATCTTCTCTTTGATTTTCTTTAATATATAGATCATCAATCGCCTTAAACCAATCAATAGCTAATGGATAATCCGTCATAGTTTTATTAAACCATCTGACTTCCCAAGGCATGTTTACTCGTTTTAATAATCATTGATTATGCACAAAACATAATAAAAGGATTCAATTTTATAATAGATTTTTAAAATTGAAAAATTTTTTGAATTCTTTTACTTTATCTTAAACAAAAGATTAACTGATTTGTTTCAGTAATTATACTACCTAATTAGCGTACATATATTAAAAATATTAATACTAATCATACATCAAATATATTATTAAAAATGATTACATTATTAGCATATTTAATAAAATTAAATGAAAGTATTGAAAGGTTAAATAAAAGAATTAATTCTTATATCAAAAGTACTAATGAAAAAAATATACATGATGTAAGAACATCCATTAGAAGATTTAACGCTGCTTTTTTATCACTACCAAAAAAATACACAACAGAATCTGCCTTGCTCTCAAAGTACAATCAAATGGCAAATGAGTTTTTCAAAATTAATAGTAAAATCAGAGATTACGATATAATAGTTCAAAAATTAGGTAGTTATCCGCAAAGCAAGCAAAGGGACTTGGTTATTGAAACTATTAAAAAAAATAGGCAAACAAATTTGGAAAATGCGAAAATACTAGCAAACTCGGTAAAAGAGCTTGCTTCTCAGAACATTATTGAAAAAATGAATATAACTGAAAAGGAATTACAGAAAAGATACAAAAAAGTTTTAGTAAAGCTAATTTCAAAAATAGAATTAGACTTTCCTGACGTTATAACAGATGCTTCACAGATACAGAAATTACATGAGTTAAGAAAAAACAGCAAAAAAATGAGATATATGTTGGAATTGCTCTCTGAAGAGAACGAAAAGGCGGTCGAATTGAGAAAGATTTTTGAGAAGATCCAAAACTATCTAGGGTCTATTCATGATTTTGATATAATTATTTCTTATTTAAGATCTTTCGACTCAAATAAAGAGATTCAAGATATAATGAATAATGAAATTGAAAAAAGACTTTTAAGATATGAAGAATTTTTGACTTTTTCCAAACGACGTTTACATATTTCAAGTGATTCTTTTCTTATAAAAACAAAATTATTTATAAAATAATAATGATTAGAGAATTGGAATATTATTATAATTATTTGTTTTGAATTTTTAATTGGAATCATCTATGTCTAATTTTATTGAAAAAGATGCCTAAATGAAGAAAGCGTTATATGATCTAGGTTACTATTTTCACTTTAATATACTAACTATAATTATTAAAAATTCCTTTCATGCTCCTAAATATTTATTCAAATATCATCTTGATTCCTTTAAAATTTTCATGAGTAATGCAATGATTGTTTTATTTTCAATAACTTTCTGATTGCTTGATATTTTCTAACCAATCAAGTTAGGCTGAATCTTTTTCCAGATAATAACAAAAAATGTCAGACATTGAATAGGATTGGAGCTGTGAATGTTTGCAAATATGCTCTTTAACTCATTGTCATAGCATTGCGATAATGAGTGGTCACCATCTACGTTTAATGGCATTCAAATCTGATAAAATAAAAACTG
>CAZHFI010000132.1:0-3470 GCA_964531845.1 uncultured Nitrososphaeraceae archaeon | reverse complement strand
AGTATAGAGTGCTTGGTCACTAATTCTATTATTTTTAACCACCATTTCAAATTCTGGTTCTTTAAAGAAATAGACTTTCACCTTCATGATTTTAATTTTTAGCAATTATCGATATTTATTATTTATACATCGGTATTGGAACAGGAAAATATGAAAATTATTTCATGTGTCGTTGTATATTGGATAGTACAATTAGAGCATTCTAGCAGTGTAATTTTTAGTCTACATAGTTCTCAAAAATAATAATAACGTAATGGCAATTGCATTTTATAACAACTGCTTTATCCAAATAAAAGTTTGTAATATCATCAAAAACATTTATCATAAAAAAATCATTTAAAATTAAGAAAGTAACTTATTCCTGTATAGAATTCAAATGCTCTTTTACCTTTAATTTGTTGCGTAAATTGATGGTGATAAAAATATAATTCTCTGATATTTGTAATTGGTAACAAATATTTATAAAAGATTTGAAAGTTTAACATATCTTTTTCCTGTTATTTGTTTATCCTTTGAATGACTAAGTTAATGAAGGTAATATTTTATAAAAGAAATTAACAAATTATTTCTTGCTATATGAAATTAAGTTCTATATTATCTTCTTGGATAAGATTATTGGCACTGTTAAATTTATCGCAAATTAAGAAAGAAAATTAAAAATCGAAAATAATTATAACGAAACTATTGAATATTAATTATTTGTATTTAGAATCTTCTCAGATATCCATTTCCAAACTATGACAAAATTATTTGTTGTAAAATTTATTTGCTTCTTCTTCCATCTTTTTTAATCTTGAATAATAATCAGGAAATTCATTTAAATGCGCAAGTGCAATTTTACCAGTTGTTATCTCGTCATCATAAGTAACATTAGTGTGTTCGTCTCTTTTTCCATGTTCTAATTCTACATCTAAACCCATTCTAAACTGCTCTACGTCAAATTTACTCCAATCGATTCCAAGTAATTCGCCTATTCTTTTGGCTTCTTCTTTGGTAAAATGCTTAGGATTTGACAAATTCTCTATATTATGAAGTTTTCAGATCATATAACCCTTCTTAATTTACTCCAATTTGTTTTCATACCAAGAAAGGCATTTGCTGGTAAAAATAAATTTAAAAAGATTTGCAGTCACTTATAATTACGTCAACTAAGATACTATAAATAATAATTTGAGATTCAAAAAGATGTTTTATGGAAAGCTCGTTCAAATTCTCGTATAATATAATATAATATAATAACAATAGCCATAAAATATTCAGTTCAGATTAATCTTTTATTGTGATCATATTATTTGTATCTTATATTTAATATATCATACTATTGATAACATCACTTATGAGCTTAACGACTCACTTAATTTTGACCATCAATATAGAAATAAAAAGAAGAATATTCATTGTACACAATAATCTTTAGGATCTGCCTTTGATTCAAATGTACTTTTATACATATTCCAGAAATATAAATGCATGACCAATCAAATATTTTAAAATTATTAACAAATTTTCGACAGATTTATTTTCTTATCTGCTGTAAAAAAATGTACAATATAGCAATTATTTCAAATCTACCAAATATCATATTAAGAGATATCAATATTTTTGATATTGGATCTAGATTTAAAGTTGTAACTCCTACAGACAATCCTGTATTAGTAATAGTGGAAATCGATTCAAATAACGAATCCATAAAATCAAAACCTCCAAAATAACTAATCATAACTGCCGTAAAAAATGAGAAGAATAAGAAAAGAAGTATTACTATTAAGGCTTCTCGGAAAGCATTATTGTACAATAATTTATATTTTTTTGAAAGTTTCAATTTTGATTTTGTAGATGGTATTTCAACATATTTGCCAAATTGCTCAGATAACGAAGAAAAAGATGCTTGGATTCCTCTATTTGAAAGTGGGTTGTTTTCTCCCCCTATTTTGGAGAATAGTATTAAAATCCTAGCAATTTTTATACCACCTGCAGTTGAAAATGCAGTTCCGCCAATAAACATTAAAATCATTAAAATAATTTTCCCTCCTTCAGACATTGCAGTTATGTTAAGATATTGAAAACCTGTTGTTGTCGAGGCACTAATGGCATGAAAAACATAACTAAACCAACTGTTTGATGTATTTTTTTGCTCAACAAAAACTAGTAAAGCTGTCATAATAAAAATAAACAAAAAATAGAATAAAATTTCTACTGTAAATGATCTGGATTTGATCTCCTTACTGAAAATACCATAATGAAATGCAAATGGTAGTGCAGCCATAACCATACCCAATATAATGATAACAAGTTGAGATGAATTAAGTGTTGAAAAAATATCTGATTGAGGTATGAAACCACCACTTGTTAATGCTGCAAATGAAAGTGATACAGAATTTTCGATGGTTAAATTTCCAAATAATAGTAATAATATTACTAAAGCTACAGAATAAATAACAAAGATGACAGTAATTGTCGATAACAATTGTCTAAATTTCAATATTCCACCCCCAATTACATTTCTCATAGCAGCAAGTTTTGTTTCAGGATAATAAAGTGCCATTACAAGATACACAAAACTTAATCCACCGATCCAAAGAGTATAGCTACGATAAAAGGAAAAACCAGCAGTTAAATTTTCCGGCTCCGTAAGCATCGAAATTCCTGTTGTAGTAAAACCCGAAGTACTTTCAAGAAATGAAGAAAAAAGGAGATCAAAAAAACCGGTACCTTCAAAAAAAGGATTAACATATAGATAAGGTAAGCTTCCAAATAGGCTTAATAACACAAAACTGGAAACTACCACTATTGAAGATTGATGCAGGTTTAAGGGAGCTTTTTCTCCAAATGTATTTAGTACAAATGAAGATAAAGACATGGAAACTATTGTTAAATATATCCCAACTGCCGATTGAAGATCATTTATGATTGTTGCGTATATTGCAGGAATTATCATCAATACAGCTGCAAATTGCATTACAAACCCAATGTTACCAAAAATTGGTTTGTAGCTATGTCTTATACTAATTCGATAACTTCGAAATGTTTTTTCAATGACGGAATTTCTGATAACTTCAGCTAAATGCTGTTGAGTAACAAGGCCTACGATGTTTTTAGTATTTTTATCACTGTCAATTACTGGAATTCTTTTTATTTTGTATATGCGCATTATTTCTAGTGCTTCTTTTACCGTATCGTTGATTGATAATGTGATTATAGGTGCATTCATTATATTTTTCAGATAAACAAGGTCTGAATCTTCTCCCTTCATCACTACTTTCTCTAAAATATCGCTATCAGTAACAATACCAACTGGAGCACTGCTGGATGTTACAATTATAGTCTCGGATTTTTTAGATTGTAATAACTTTACAGCATCTGCAATAGTTGTATTTTCGTCAGAAATTACGTATTGTCCAGTAATATATGAGGCAACACGTCTTTCAAGGAGTTCTGTCAAAGATATTCTAGATACTTTTCCTTTTTTT
>CAZHFI010000131.1:0-3474 GCA_964531845.1 uncultured Nitrososphaeraceae archaeon | reverse complement strand
CAAGATGTATTTTTAGATAACGGCGCTTTACATTCCATTTGTGTGCAATCCATTCCCCTCTGTTTGATACCTTAATACCTGTAGAATCAACTGCAATTACAAAATTATCATCATGCAAACCGGATCTGTTGTTGTTATCTGAAATAGCGATATCCAGTCGGTTTATTCTCCGGCTGATATTGCTGTAATGTGGAATCGATGATAACCTGGTAGCACAAGCATGTTCTTTAACTACACCTTCTGTCTGTCTATATGGCAGATGAAAGTATGCTCGCATATATCCGAGCAATAGAATAAACGAATCAGGATACACAAATTTTCTACCTTCTTTGTTTTTGTTCATCTTTAACTCCTTATCCAAGTTATCGATAACGTCAAAATCAAGTAGTATCTGTCCTCTCCTTATCAGAGAATCATTGTATCGCTTCCAATTCATTTCATATTATGACTGAAATTGGTTAGCTAAATATGTTGGGAATTGTTAGTTATGCAACAAAGCATTTTTTAATATATGACAATCATCGATTGGATTTGACAAAACGATTTTAAATCACGTTTCCTTAGTGTTAATGATTAATTTACCCTAAAATATTATACCATGTTTTTTTCATTATACGATTGGAAGGAGAAAAATCTATAATTTTTAACGCTAAGAAAAGATATCTTTATTATTAATAATGGACCATATAAAGATAGTAAAAATGTTCAACATAAAAATTGACACATTTCATTTTAATCTTGTTAGTAAAAATATGGGCAAGATAATAATAAATATTATCAAATTATCATTTTATGAATTTGCAAAATGGAGAAATGAATTATGTTAAAGGAATTGATAAATCCAAATAATTTTAATATCATGGCTGCAAAACTTAGTGATGTCTTAGTAGATGCACTTGACCAGCCTTTAGGTTATGCAATAAACTGGGGAAGAATATGGTCGTTGTGGCCAGTTCATCTGGAAACAGCATGCTGCAGTGTGGAATTTGGTGCAGCTTCAAGTCCAAGATACGATGTAGAGCGTTTTGGTATCATAGAAGCATTTGGTTCACTGCGACAGTGTGACCTCATAGTTGTTCAGGGAACCGTTACCCGAAAAATGGCTCCCAGACTGCGAATGGTCTATGACCAAATGGCAGAACCCAAATATGTAATAGCAATGGGTGCATGTGCTATTACAGGAGGATTATACATTGATTCTTATAACGTTCTTCCGGGTGTTGATGGTATCATTCCAGTGGATGTTTATGTCCCAGGTTGCCCTCCAAGACCAGAAACTTTAATTCAAGGAACCATGCTTCTTCAAGAAAAAATAAAAAGGTCGAAGATAAGATAAAGGAAATCAAATAAAGAGAATTAACAATTACTAGTTTTAAACCATTTTGATACCTGAACTGATTTATAGAACAGAATATTATATCTTTATTTTTATTATTCAAAGATGTAATTCATGCATATCCGATAGATTTGTGTATTTTTTATATTCAAATTAAGGTAAGAATACAAATTACTCCAAGATAAAATACTTACAAATATAAGTTGAAATCTGGATATCAAAAAGATTTATAAAAAATATTGATTGTTGTGATATAAAATTCTGAAAACAAAATTCCTTTAAATTATTCTTTTAATAGTTAGTGATATGACGAATTTTATTATTATATTGTCTTAGTTATTAAGTACTTCTCTATGTAATTTAAAAATATCGAAAGAATAAGAGAATTTTCAAATATATTGAATACCACATCCAAGCCAAATAATTAAGCCTTCGTTTTTTATAATTTTTAATTAACTTCTGGATGGATCAATCATAAACTGGTAACAAAACACCACTATTTAAATTCCGAAGAATTCATAGGTTAGATGATGAAGTAGTATGATAGGATAAAATGAAACATAAATTCAAATTTAAACTTGACTCAATCACTGTTTTGTGAATACATATCAAATATCATTTAAATTTTAATCGTTATATGAACAACTTATGAAAAGTATTAAATAAGAAAAAACAAATATCTTTAATATTAAAAGCAACCTTGAATTAATACTATAAGTTCCAGTCTGAACAAAGGCCCACAGAATCCAGACTGGAACTAGAATGTCGAATCTCTGATTTAGCATGGAAGCGAGTGTTAGATACTGTAATAATGTCAGCCATGTATAAAAGCAACAGTGAACCTTGTTAACAGAAGAATAACATTACTTTTTTTGACTCACAAGGGTATGTTGGCTCATGCAAACTATTAGATCCACATCTAACTAAAATTAAATATTTTTGTCTAAATAAAAAATTTAAATGCTGTTCATACTGTATCTTATTTTTGATAAAGTTAATTTAACTTCTATTCATTTTTATGAAACTTGAAATTGAAACGGATTATTTCTAGTTATAGTAATCATTACTATTTAAAAAGTAGGATAAAATGAAACATGCTATTTGACCTCAATTCACTTCCTAAATAGAATTAATAGTAACTATCCACAATTCTATAATATTGTAAATAATAATTGTTTCTATTAAAATAGAAAAAAAAGATATGTTTTCGTTTATTTTGTCTAAATTTTAACTACAAGACATCTTCTACATCAAATCCAGCTTCTTGTAGGCATGCTATCAAATCCGAATATTCTTGTGGATCTAGTTCGTTTGATGTGGCAGCTGCTTGAATTAATGCATCATTGAGTTGCTCAGTTCCTTGGTTTGCATCGATATATTGACACAACTCCGCTAATGTTGAAATCTCCTGTCCTACTGTGTCAGAAAATGCAATAAGAAAAGCATCAATCTGGTTCTGGCTTAAAATACTTGTAAAACAGTCTTCACATGGTGATGATTCTTGTTGTTGCTGTTGAGATTGTGTGGCATTGCTTACAATGTTCAACTGGTTGTTTATCTTGTTTTCATTTTCACATTCTGTTTCTTTTGAACATTTGTTCTCTTGTTCGATGTCGGCTTTTATCTCGGCCTCATTTACAGTTTCTGTTTGATTTTGTTGTGCAAATATCTGATTTGTAGAATACATTCCGTTTCCAAGCAAAATAGATGAAAGGAAAAGTATTCCAAATATTGCATAAAAATTCGGTTTGAACATTCTCATAAAAAAAGAACGATAAAAAAGATATATAGCAATTGTTAAACATTTTTAGTGCAAGATTTCTGTAATGTTGTAAGGAAAAACGTGAGAATGTTTATGACACAAAAGTTTGGATAAAAAATATTATCTTTTTTTCTTTTGGTAAAAGTTCGAGAATAAAAGACAGGCATCTTTTCTTTATTTAAAGCTACACATCTTTATATTCTCATTTTTAATTATTTGCCTTTATGCGTAAAGAAAATTGTAAAGAGGAATAGAGGTATAGGTTTCTGAAGACCAATCTTTAATGTCGCGATCGACAGCAAGTTTACTATTAGTGATAAGTCGGGCCCAGAGGGATTTGAACCCTCGACCAACTGCTCCGCAGGCAGCCATTCTA
>CAZHFI010000130.1:0-3580 GCA_964531845.1 uncultured Nitrososphaeraceae archaeon | reverse complement strand
TATAAAAATACAACAGCCAGATATCATGGTGACTAATAATCAATTATTTTATTATTTATTTTGGTATATTAGTTTATTATATTATATTATATTATGTTTTGATATGTTGTATATCTATACTACATATTCTCATCCTTAGTTAGCACTAGACGACAGAATTAGCACTAGTTTATATATTTACAAAGGTATAGTAATCATATGAAACTTCCAACAAAAACCAGAAAATATCACAAAGTAAAAAAAATGGTATTATCTAACATTATAGTATATTCTTCAGTAATCTTAATGCTTTATGGATTTATTGATTTTAATAGCATCAGTGGAAAATCCGCTGCAGTTTGTGGGGCTACCATTTTGTCGATATATTTTTTGATAAGATTCTATAGTAGAAAAAAGATGCAGACCCTTGATAAAGGATTACTTGAGAGTCTGAGATGATATACAAAAAAAATGGATGAAAACGAAATGGAAAAAAGAAGCGAAAATGATTATACGGACCTTATTTTAGAACCAAAGATAGAATTCAAAAAAGTAAAAAGATGTAACCTAGAAGGTGGTGTAGTCTTTGATGGATTTCAAAGTTATGGCTTGACAGGCACAATAGCATGCGGATGCTTTATCAGTTCGATAAAAACCGATTTGATAGGAGTCTTAGATTCTCCATCCCTTCCCTCACTTTCAATAATCTACAATTCTACTGCAAACTTTCCAATCCGAATATACGGAAATGAAGAACACAAACTGTCATTTTTCACCTCTGAACTAGCATTTGAGCCACGATTTCACAAACCAATAGCTAAAAAGATGATACAATGGGCCCGGCTCAACAAATGCAAAACCATTATCAGCATTGTTGGAAATACTAAACAACAAACAACCATATCACCATCATCATTACCATCATCGTCACCATCAACATTTACCGATGCTCTCCAAACCAGCAGCTTACCAACCAAGATATATTGTGCTGTTAACTCAAGACGCGGACTCGAAATTAAAAGACACAGGAGTTATTCCATATTGTCGATTTTCATAGTTGTGCAACAAAGTGGAAATAAAAATTGATGACAGGGGAGCATATCATGGCTAATCTATCTATAAATCCAATTATTTCTACAATTGAACATAATCTTTACTACCTACTGAATTCAAATTGATGGTAAAAGAAATGTAATAAAATAAAAATAATAATAAAAATAAAAATAGAGTTTTTTTATTAAAATCTACAATATCTATCTTCTTTTATCAATCAAAATAAACAATGTTTCTAATTAAAAATTATATGAAAAAAATCACAAAGATGAAGAGAGGATATATATGGATAACAATGGGGTTTTTCATAATTTCTCTAACAGGACATTGGACGTTTGCCTGGTATTCATATGTCAAAGAGCAGCAAGAGCATGGCAATCAGCCAGTCAACGTTGATGATTATTTTAACATTACAATGAGGGATACTTTGGAAAACTGGCAATCAGAATTTTTGCAGCTTGGCTGGCAGATTGGAGGCCTATCATTTCTATGGGCCGTTTCTTCTCCGCAATCCAAATCTGAAACTGAAAGATTAGAGGGAAAGATAGATGTTATACTAAAAAAAGTAGAACCAGAAAGAGCCGAGCAATTACTGAAAAACTTGGAAGAACAATTCCCCAAAAAATAGTGTTGTAAAGAATCCAAAAAATTCTATCATAAAATCAATTCTACCAATTTAATTACTTTTTACTTTTGTATGCCTGGAATATCTAAATTTTAATGTCAATAAAAAGATGTTAAGACTTACTCCAATAAAATTACTAACCGTAATAACTAGGTCCTTTACAAATATACCATACATCATCCAAAAGAATAGACCAATTATTAGCAAAATTATTAATTTTTTAGAAATATCGTCAGCTTCTTTTGTATCCAATACTTTCTTAATTTGTGGAACAGTACTGGATAATGTAAAACACGTCGCAAATAGGCCTATTATAAAAGGAACAATTTCTATCATACTTGCATTCAAAATTCATAAAAAGTTTGATAATATAATATACTCTGAGGACAATAGCTAAATTCAATAAACTTGTCCATTTCTAATCTACATATAAATTGAAAATTTTACTCTCATTTTCTAAACCAAGCCATGTGGATATACACTTTATTGTCAATTAAACTAGAAAATTTTATTTCATATTATAGTATCTTTTGCATTTTTCAAAAATAAAAAAATAATAGATTAGAGATGTTATATCTCTAATAATGCATTCTTGTCATTATTATTATTATTATTTTCATCTTTTGCCGGAACTTCTGGTTCTGGTTGAGGTTGTTCTGGTTCTGGTTGTCCAGTACCGGGCTCCGGATTTGGATTTGGATTTGGGTCTACTACTTCTAATCTGATAAAATGTTCATCTATCATAATTATTAATTATCAACATATTTTATAATGATTCAACATTTTTCATTTTTTTAGCTGTATTTTATAACATGCATTTACAGTAGAGAATTTTTGAATGTTTATAATACTTATCAACTTGGGTATCTTTTTGTCAGAGTCAATTGGAGAAATAACCTCGGATTTAAAAACAATATTTTATGCTGCAGCTGTCTAGATTGTGTTATAAATCATATATATATATCCTATCTGCAAATCCAAAGTACATTCCACCTGCTCTCTCTAACTCATTTATTTTCTATTCTTCTCAATGCAGCAACAATGCTATTATTACTACAATAGATTACCGACCAGCTGTCCTATCTTTCCCACGGATTTATCTAATATATGCACATTTTTCATATTAGAAAACTCCTTATCATTTGAAAAAGAAGATAATCCACGTCCACCAATTATTATCGGGATCTTTGTATCATCTGCAATCTCACTAACCAGTTTTTTTACCATTTTTTTATGTTCTGCAAGAGTAAATGATATTATCAAAAGATCAATCTCTTTTGAACAAAGATATGATGTTATAGAATCTGGTGGTGTTGAGGGAGAAGCATTGTATACTACAAATCCTTTTTTTAACAAAAGTGACTCCATCATCGCACATCCAATAAAATGCAATTCACCCTGGGGTGTACAAATTAAAATCTTTTTATCAAGCAAATTTTTTCTAGATTTTAAAATTTTTTCATTTATTATTTTTATTAAAGATAATGCAGCGTTACTGCATATATGTTCTGTCACTACATCCAGTTTACCACTGGCCCATAGGTCTCCAACCCTGTGCAATACGGGAATCATTACCTTTTCATAAAAGGAATCAAGCTGATGGTACATTACATATTCATCATAAATTTTAACCAGAGATTCAATCTCATGGAGCTTCAGATGGGTAAAGAATCTTTCATTAATCTCCTCATCTATCCTGAAATCTTTATTATTACTATAATCTTTATTTTTACCATACATGGACAAAAAAGATTTAACATGAGGATTATTTTCGTATTCTTTTGGAATACTGTTTATCTTTAATTTTGATACATTTCCAAGGTACTTTATAGTAATCTGTTTAACTTTTCTAGAATCTTCGTTCCATATGTTTTTTACAAGATAGGCATATTGATGTCCCTTGATATTCTTTGTTCTTATAAA
>CAZHFI010000129.1:0-3633 GCA_964531845.1 uncultured Nitrososphaeraceae archaeon | reverse complement strand
GTGGTGGTGAGGAAGGTTCCGGTTCAACAACAAATGGTGAAACTCCATCAACTGGTGACCAATCATCAGAATCTAATCCTCCGCCTGGTCCAGAAGCCACTAATGGCGAAACTCCACCAGATGATGCTGAAATAGTAAAAAAGATTAAAGTCAAAGATTTCATAAATCTGGACGACCTAGATTTAAAAGATATAAAATCACTTCTCAAACACTCAAAGTTCTACAAAAATTTCGTGGAAGATGAGGAGGATGAGGATGAGGAGAAGGATAAAAAAAGTAAAAAGGACGGTGATTTCTATGAAACCATTAACTATCAGGAACCTGACGCAGGATTTAACTTTGCAGCAGTCGGTGATTTTGGATGCAATTCAAATACAGGTAGTACAATTAAAAATATAGAGGGAAAAAATATTGATCTATTTTTACCCCTCGGTGATTTTTCATACGCCACAGATGGAACATGCTGGTTAAATACAATCAAACCTTTGCAGGACAAGGCAAAAATTGTAATTGGAAATCATGATAGCGAGCCTCCAACATTAGTAAATCAATATCTAACCAATTTCAATTTGAGTAAACAATACTATAGTTTTGACAGGCAAAATATTCACTTTTTGATGATGGGTTCAGAAGTGGATTACAAGAAGGGTTCGCCCCAGTACAATTTTGTGGTAGACGACCTAAAAAAGGCGTCAAACAATCCAAATGTAAATTGGATAATAGTATCTCAACATAAAGCATCCTACACATCATTATCCTCAGTACCAGAAGAATCTGACATGAGGGACACATATCATGGACTGTTTGATAAATATGGTGTAGATATGGTTCTTCAAGGTCATCTTCACAATTATCAAAGAACTTATCCCATAACATATAATCCGCCTACACCGTTAAATCCAGTAATTTCCGATCAAAATAAAAATACATATTTTAATCCAGCAGGACCAATTTTTCTAGTCATAGGAACCGGTGGAATTAATTCACATTCTCTTAAAGATAATGCAAAGTATGTTGTTTACCAACAGGATTCTGATTTTGGATTTTTAAATGTCAATCTTAACTCCAACGGTACTGGTTTGGAAGGCAAGTTTTATTCAAATGCGGGAGTTGTCATAGATAAATTTAGTATATCTAAAGAAACCAAAACAGTAGAAGAAAATAAACCTCCAAAAGCCATCGATGACCTTTATTCAACGTTGACAAACAAAAAAATAACGATACGTACTGCACTTGATAATGATGTTGACAACAACACAAATGATGATTTATCTATTAGCTCAATTCAAACGGTAACTGATAAAAATGGACTGGCAATTCTAAACAAAAACATGAAAATGATTACTTATTATCCAAACCAAAATTTCACTGGAATCGATTCATTTAACTATACTGTTACCGATGGATATGACAATAGTATTGATAGTGGCAGAATTAACGTTGAAGTAAAAAATATGACTAGGTCACAAAATATTGTATATAACCAGACACAATTAGATGAAAATAATTGCAACTTGGGTAATATTTTCGAGGGTATTGAAAATCCTCAAAGATTCACCGTTGCTTCCAAATGCGAGACAGCAGAGGGACAGGTGTATCATGTTACAAAAACGGATGATGGAAACTATCGATTTACATTGGCACTGGACCCACAATACCAGGGATTACTAAGTCAGGGTAATAGGGATAAGCTTGAAGGATTTTTTGTAGGTGAAATTCTATCCAAGGATCAAAACTCGACAAATATCATTTTACCAAAGCCTGGTGAGAGAGTAAAGGTATGGGGTGCATTAACGCAAGAGGTTACAAATGGATGGAATGAATTCAATCCTGCCTGGAAAGTAGAGGTAATACAATAAAAGATGCAAAAGAAAAAAACCATTTTTTAATCCAATATCAACCAAAAGTTTAGTCTCTCTACATTAAATAACTTGACATGTTACAAAATATACTAGTCTGGATAAAAGAGTTTTTTTAGTTTTAATAAATTTTTGTTTCTTGTTGATTTTAACAGTTATTTGTAAATATGATTCATATTCCCATAATTATATTACCAATCTAAAGTTACTAATTTTTAAAATAAAATTTCAAAAGAATAATCAAAAAATAAAAAAATAAAGAACAGATTAAGATTATTCTTATTGTATTATTAATACAGGAGTCTTGATATTTCCTATAACTTTTAAAGTTTCACTAAACAGTGACCTAAACCATGAATTAATATGTCTGGTAGACATGATTACCAAGTCGTATTTGTTATCTATTTCATTAACAATTTCATCAATTATATCACCGGTTAATATCTTGTAAGAGATTTTATTTTTAAATCCTATTTCTCTATATTGTTTTATTTTATCTTCTATTGTATCAATTATATTTCCCTCGATGGTTCTGCGGAAATTTTGATTTTCATTTTGAGGATGTGCATCACCAACTACCGATAGATTGTCAAGTTTTTCAATATGTGTTACAATATGTAAAATCACCAATTCAGAGCCGGTAGAATTTGAAATTGACATTGCATAATTCAATGCTTTATTTGCAACGTCCTTACCATCGTCAGTAACCAAAATCTTTTTGAAAACAGGAATATTTTCCTTTGAAATAAAATACTTACTTGTTTGAGATGGGTGATATTCTAATTCGACCTCAGGTAAAACGCTTCCGTCTGGTTCTATAGTTTCTTGTTCTAGCTCAAGTTTGTCGTCGATATTATCATCTTTAATCTCTGTGTTTTCTTTTGGTTCCGTTGTCGTATAGTTTATCTTTTTTTCATCCATATCCATAAACGATATTGGGATAATAAGTATATAAATTAAGTTAAAATCTATATTTTATCATTTTTTTAAGAATAAAGCACCAAAGCATGATTAAAATAAGAGTAGAAAAGCCAGAGTGGTACAAAGGTTAAACTTTCATTAAAAATATTTAAAATTTCATTTATATAAAATTAGATTTGATTTGATTTGTGAAAACTAATATTTTACAGATTTATATAAAAAAATATTTATTGTTTTAGAACAATAATTTGTTATGAGCTATTTTAGTATATCCTCTACGCTAACATTTTCAATTTCAAAAATTATAAAATTTTCCTTTTATATTTTTGTTTTATGTTCTTTAGTTTCAGGCAATTCTCTGGGCGACCCTCTAAATATCAATCAAAATAACATAGTGGTCACTCCTCTATCCAATGAAATGTTTATGTTATCAGGCAAGAGTGGGAATGTAGTAGTATACACAGGCAGTGAGGGAGTATTATTAATAGATTCACAGTCAGAAAAATCAATAAACAAAATTATATCATCAATAAACCAAATCACTGGCAACAAACCAATAAAATATGTTATTAATACCCATTGGCATTACGACCACACAGGAGGGAACGAATTATTGGCAAAGTATGGATCCGAAATACTAGCCCACGAATTGGTACAGAAACGGTTATCTACAAAGCAATTTGTTGATTTTTTAAATAGGGAATTTCCTCCAGTATCGACAAATGCATTACCATCAATTACTTACAATGAAACAATCATATTATTTTTTAATGATGAAAAAATAGACATTTATCATACACCCAATTCTCATACCGATGGTGATTCAATAATTTATTTTAATAAAAATAACGTG
>CAZHFI010000128.1:0-3660 GCA_964531845.1 uncultured Nitrososphaeraceae archaeon | reverse complement strand
TTCATCATGTTCATTGCACCAGGATTGTTCATCATCATGTTCATTGCACCAGGATTGTTCATCATATTTTGAGCGAAAGATGCATTAGCTGAGAAAATTGCTGCAAAGATAAGAGAACTCACTAGAAGAATAGGTCCGCTATTGTTGTAAAAAAATTTCGAGGAATTTTCCATATGGATTATTAGAAAGAAAATGTTATTTATTTATTTTTAATGCAATGATTCTACTATATTTTACTATAAAATTAATTAATTTTATTGATAGACAAATAATATATTATCGTAATATAACCACATTAATTAAAAACAAGGTTCATGAAAATGAAAAAGGAACTATTTTGATAAGGTTCGATTAATTAAACCTTTTAATCCATTTATTTTAAGTATTAATAATCAAGATGAAATTAGTAATTGTTGAAAAAAAATCCAATGTAACGATTGTTAAACTTAATCGTCCTGAAGTATTAAATGCCATCAATTATGAATTAGTTTTGGAACTTTTAGATGTTTTTAATGAAATTGAAATGGATCCAATTTGTAGAGTGGTTATATTAACAGGAGAGGGCGAAAAAGCATTCTGTTCTGGAGGTGATCTAAAATACGTTATCAATATGACCCCAATTGAGGCACATAGATATGCAACAAAAGTTCATGGACTTTTAAATAAAATAGAAAATCTGGAAAAACCCGTAATTGCCGCTATTAATGGATTTGCTCTTGGAGGTGGATGTCAATTAGCATTAGCTTGCGATATAAGAATTGCGTCAGAACATGCTAAAATTGGCCAAACAGAGGTAAAAATTGGAATTCCTCCCGGGTGGGGTGGAACTCAGAGGTTATCAAAAATTGTTGGACAGGCAAAAGCCAAAGAGTTGATTTTTACTGGAAAGATAATTTCTGCCCAAGAAGCTAGAATGATAAACCTAGTAAATGAGATAATTTACTTGGACAAAGTCAATTATTATGTTGATAATTTCAAAGAACAACCAAATAATGAGAAATTCATCTATGAAGTAATTAGATTTGCAAATCTTATTTCAAAAAATAGAGAGATTGCAATAAAGATAAGTAAGGATCTAATAAATCATGCAAGAGATGTAAATATAGAAAGTGGATTGACTATGGAAAAATTTGGATGTTCCCTGTGCTTTTATGATTTAAAAATAGATTATAAAAAAAAATAGTATGACTTTTTTATTTTATCATGATGTCATGTTATTATATTATTATATCATTCATTCTGGAAAAATAAAAATCCTTATTTTCAAGATCATTCAGAAATGGTCTTAATTGGTTAAATTCAATGGCATAATGAGAATCAAGTATATTCAATTTTTGTATTGAGTTTATGTTTATTCCCAAATCAGCTACCTTAAACGCAGAATTGTCATTTTCAGAATCACCAAGATAGAGAATCTTATCATGTTTTTCAAGATTTAATAATTTTTTTATTTCCAACAGAGCCTGTCCTTTATTGTAATTGCTAGTATAGACATCAACAAAAGGATGGTCTTGATATGTCTGTATAAAAATTTCAGATTTGTATTTTGATTTAGAGAGATCGATATTTTTTTGGATTATTCTGAGGATTTTTGGTTCTATAGTTTCCTTATAGAGGTCCCACTTTGAATTATTTCGATAATCAAAGGTAATTCCCATTATGCCATTTTCTATATAACAAAGTTTTTCATCTATCAAAAGATCCTGAAATTTGTTTTCCATTTCTTTTAATATACTATGAAAAATAAAAGAATTTTCTTTTATTTGCGTATTTGTCAATAAACAATGATATTTAAAATCGTCAGGTATATCAATGTAGGAAATTGGGTGGGAATCATCTAATGACAATGAAGAACATTTTTTTTTAGTATTTATTATAGTTTCTAATCCATTGACACATGAAATTATTTTAGCAAAATCAACCTTATCACGTAGAAAAAAATAATCTTTACTAGATAAGATACAGATAGGAATCTTAGAGGATATACTTAACAGAGTCTGATAAAGATCTTCTGGGATTTTATTGGATGTAGTTCTCACTGATTGCGTGGGACACAATGTGCCGTCATAATCTGAAATTATTGCAGATATATTCAATGATTATATTATGAATGATTTCCTAAATTTTAACATTTAAAATTTCAACTTTAATCATTATTATTTGAGGTTAACCAAATTTTTAGAACAAGAATCTTTTCAAAGAATTTCAAAATTTCTTTATTACAGCATACATGTATTAAAATTGAAATATAAAAATCGAAAGTGTGTCAACAAAAAATAATAAATCCTTGGGTGCAAATATAATATATTATTATATTTTAACATCCTTGATTATAGTCTTTTGTAATCTTAAGTATAAAAAACGTCTTATTTTTTTAAATCCTTTTAATTATAATTTCAAGTAATTTTAGAAATTGAACTTTTTAAAAAAAAAGAAAATGTTTATTATATTATATTTTATTATATATTCATGTGATTTGTGGTATTACTGTAAAAAAAATGAATAATTGACAACTTTAGAGTTATTTATTATTAGTTGAAAACAAACAAACAATTTTGAAAATTTATTTTGTTATTACTAATTTGTTTTTATATAATACATAACATTAATACCAAAAATTATCAATTGTTAATTCTTAAAAACTATTTTTACATTTTATTTTAATATTTTAGCACTATTTTAATTGTCCATAATAATAAAGCCTCCATCCAACTCATATCTTTTGTTTAGAATAAAAGAAAACAAATAATTATTAAAAATAGTATTTATTGCAAGTAAATCATATCTATCTTTATTAGATATCTTTAATAATTCTGTTATCATTTTCTATGTTAACAGATAGGGGTTCGGAATGGAAAACCATGAACAATTAGGTTTATTCTATTTAGGTAAAAAATACGATCTGGACAAACAAAATATTACTGATTCATTGTTATTGTATGATTCAAAGGATTTAGTCACACACGCCATTTGTCTTGGAATGACAGGGAGTGGAAAGACTGGTTTGTGTCTAGTTTTACTAGAAGAAGCCATAATCGACAAAATACCTGTTATAATAATAGATCCTAAAGGCGATATCTCTAATTTGCTTCTTACCTTCCCAAATTTAAGTAAAGAAGATTTTCTTCCATGGGTAAATGAGGAAGATGCTGCTAAAAATGGAGTAACGGTTGATGAATTTGCTAAACAACAAGCTGAACTATGGAAAAAAGGATTGCAAGAATGGGGACAGACTCCAGATAGAATTTCAAGGTTAAGAAACTCTGCCAATTTTATTATTTACACACCTGGAAGTGAAACAGGAATTCCCATTTCAATTTTGGATTCATTTTCAATCCCACCTTACGAAATTCTTAATGACAATGAATTACTTTTTGAAAGAATTGCCAACACAATAACAGGTTTACTTTCGTTGATTGGGATAGAGGCCAATCCCATTGAAAGCAGAGAACATATTTTGCTTTCAAAAATATTAGAAACGAATTGGAAAAAAGGAAAAAATCTCACATTGGAAGAGATAATTCGCAACGTACAAACACCCGATATTCCCAAAATTGGAGTGCTTGATTTAGAATCTTTTTTTCCCTCAACGGATAGATTTAAACTGGTAATGTTATTAAATAATTTGCTCTCATCATCAAGTTTTTCATTGTGGATGAA
>CAZHFI010000127.1:0-3734 GCA_964531845.1 uncultured Nitrososphaeraceae archaeon | reverse complement strand
TCTATATTTTTTCTTATGGAATTTGCAGTAGTTGACATATAGTCATTCCAGTATTGTTCAAATGTTCCTGCATTATACACAAATTTTTTTTTATAAATTTTTATCTTTGAATAGTTAGAATCAATAAGCATTTTTTCTAAAACACCATCTTTGCCTAAACTATGTACGTTTGGAGTTCCTTCTGGTCTTATCTGTGGAATGTGTTTTACAATAGACTTCATAATAGAACTGAAATACGGTGTTTTATCTGAATCACCGTGAACTGCAATTATCAATTTCCCTCTTTTTGACAAATATTCTCTAATGTTAACAAGAACCTGAAATGGATTAATAAAAAACATCATTCCAAACTGACACAATATTTTATCAAACTTGATTTTACTAAATGACATATGTTCTGAATCCATTTGAACTTGGTGAAAATTACTATATAGAATCTCTTCCTTGGCGATTTTGAGTGTATAGTATGCAATATCACAACCTATCAATAAACCTTTTTTGCCCAGTTTTTTGCTAATTCTTTTTGAAACGACTCCTGTACCACACGCTATGTCTAGAACCTTATCATTTGGGTTTATAGATGCTAGACTGACTATTTTTTGAGTTGATTTAAATGGCCCAATATCTTCACTTGCCCAATCATCATGATATGAATGAGCCACTGTATTCCAGTTCGAAATTGCAGTCATCTTGTATTTGATAGGATCAAAGGTTTTCTCATTATTCATTTCATCAAATTCTAAACAATTAATATCTAAAAAAACTTTTGCCAAAAACAATAGAATTATACATTCATTCAGATTGTTTTTTTACATTGGAAAAATACAACTACCATGAATTCACTGATTCTGTAAAATCAATAGTGTTATTTTGTATTATACCGTTAACTTATTTTTTCATAATATTTTCACCTATTCATGACGCTTATTCACTATTTTCTTTAGACAATCCCGAGAATTTTTTGATCTATGATAATCCTTCATTTGGATACAAAATACTGTATCCCCAGCAATGGCAAAAAGAAACACATTTGGACAACTTTATTACATTTTCTGCTCCAAGAGAGGATTCATCTCAAAATACATACCCCGCCGCGTTTGGTATAAAATCACAAAAAATAAACTCATCGCAAATAACATTATCTTCAATAATTAAAGAACATTCGGGACAGCTGGTAAAATTACCCGATTTCGTATTGCTTGACTCTCAAACAATTTTATTACCAAATAAAATCAAAGCACAAAAAATAACATTTACGGCAGCAGACAAAGATAATGTAAAAAGAAAATCCTTTCAGGTATTAACTAAATACCAAGATAAAGCATTTCTTATTACTTATAAGGCCTTAGTAGACAGATATGATTCGTATCTGAATATAGCCAATAAAATGGTCAATTCTCTTGAAATATATAAATAAAATATGTTGTACATATCATTGTTTTTGTATTTTTTAATTTTTTATCTTATCTGTTTTATATTGTCTTATCTGTTAAAAAAAATAGATTTGTTTTAAAAATAAAATTAATTATATCTTATCTGAAAAGATACTTACACACATCCTCTCCGAAATTCCTTATGCACTCTTTTTTCAGATCAAATGGGTCATTAAATCCAAAAGGACTGTTATTGTCAAATGGATTTTCTGATCTGTTTTTCTGATCAAGTGTATTACTATCTGTCACATTGTTATTTGCAAGTATGACATCTATCTTCATTACTTGGTTGTCTCGGATCAATCCTACTTCTACTTTATCTCCTGCCTTCTTCGTACTTAGATAATCTTGGATATCTTTTATCCCTGAAATTGTTTTATCGTCAAGTGATATTATGACATCTCCTCCTATACGGATCTTTGTATCGTTTACAGATATTGTTTTATATCCTCCTTCTATACCTGCATTATCTGCAGGTCCTCCTGCAAGTACGTCAACAACTAGAAATCCTTTTGTCTCTTTCAAGTCCATTTTCTTTGCAATCTCTGCATTTACATCCATTCCAGTTACGCCAAGAGATGGATGTGTTAATTGGGTGTGTCTATCAGGTCTTGGATCTAACGTTAATGGTATCTTTTGTGTATTTCCATTCCTTATTACCGTTAATGTAATATTCTGTCCAACTTCTTTTTCATTTTCTAAATAACTGAGTATATCATCAATTTTTCGTACATTTTTATTATCAATTCCAATTATAACATCTCCTCCCAATTCCAACTTTGTCTTTCCTGTATCGTAGATCTTATCTCCTCCTACTATTCCCGCTCTGTCTGCAGGGCCTCCAGCGTTTACATTAACAACCAGAAATCCTCTAGAATCAGTCAGATTCATTTTATCTGCAATCTCTGGATTTACATCTATCCCTGTAATTCCTATCCATGGATGTTGATACTTTCCTTTTTCTATCAAAGAAGCGGCAACCTTTTTAACTGTATTTGATGGGATGGCAAAACCAATTCCTGAATAAACTCCGGTACTTGAAAATATAGCAGAATTGATTCCAATTACTTCACCATTCATACTCAATAACGGTCCTCCTGAATTACCCGGATTTATAGCAGCATCTGTTTGAATTACATTTGGAATAGAAAATGATGGTTCATTAAATTGTGACGGATCAGTCTCTTCAGAAGTAGGTAACAATCTGCCAAGCCCACTCACTATTCCTTCCGTCAGTGTTCCTGAAAGTCCAAATGGATTTCCAACAGCAGCAACCCGTTGACCAACAGTAATTGCTGATGAATTTCCAAGCATAAGTGGACTGATCTTTTCAGTAGGCACGTCTAATAATTGAATGACGGCAAGGTCACTAAATTCGTCAGTTCCTATAACTTTAGCTTCATAAATTGTTCCATCAGAAAAAGTAACATGAATTTTATTAGCATTATCTACAACATGATTGTTTGTTATAACATGCCCAGAAGAGTCATATACGAAACCAGAACCTAATCTACCACCCAATGAATTATCATCATCAATCGAGATCTGTAATACCGATTTTTCAACTTTTTTAAATAAATCTGAAAGTGAAGGAAATTCCTCATTAATTGTTTTGGTTAAATTTTCTTGCTGTGCATAGGCTCCGATTATTGTTCCTGGAATTACTGTAATTGTTAGCAGGATAAATACTGCCACAATTTCACTGAACAAAAAATTTTTATCTTTTAACCCTTTGTTTATATTCTTAAGACGCAGGTTTTTTGTCCTTTCCATTTCTATAGTGATATTGTATATTCATCTATTTATTGATTAATATCGTACAAATATTAAATAAGATAATTTATTAATATAATAATTATAAAGTAATAAATTATAAATATAAATATTTTAAGAATGATGTGTATAAAGAGTAATATTTGGAGTTAATTACACTACTAGTCTATCATAAAGTTTTGGGATAGATATGTCGAATCTGTAGCTAGTATTTCTATGCCCTCCATTGTATTCTTCATAGTCATGCTTTATGTCATACGATGTTAATTTTTTATGAAGTAAGTTTGCTCCGATATTCATATTAAATTCATCTTTTGTTCCACAATCAATGTACAAATATTTTAATTTCCTCAAGTTTTCTTTGTATTTTTGAATCATATTTACCGGATCCCATTTTTTCCACTTTTTCCACACTTTGTCCAAAAACTCGCCCGTTCCTAAATCGAAAGGAAACTGTATTTTCATTTCTTCTTTATCATCTGGAGAATAATGAGCTGCCATGGCCATAATATTCAATGTGGTAAAATC
>CAZHFI010000126.1:0-3747 GCA_964531845.1 uncultured Nitrososphaeraceae archaeon | reverse complement strand
TAGAAAAAAACAAAGGAACAAAACGATTGTATGAACTAGGACATGTGATCCTTGCAAAGGACATAATGAAAAAACCCATAACAATAGGACAGAATCTTGACCTGGCTGAGGCAGCAAGGATTATGACTGAGAAGAAATTTAGTGGCATTCCAGTTGTAGATTCTACATCCAATCTAGTAGGTATCATAACTAAAACCGATGTTGTAAAAGCAATCTCAACTGAATAAAATAATCTAACTCAATTATTTCAATAGGACCTTTAATTTAATAACTAGATTTGGGAAAATTTAATACACTTCATATCATATCTTGAGTTGTATTGTCATCGGATTTAGTTAAAGAAAAAAATGATAATGAAGTAAATGTTATTGGAATAAAGGTTTTAGAAAAAAATGGTGTTGACGTAAAACAGTTGATTGATATGTTGGTATACAATGCAGCCGTGGAATTTACAGCATACTATTATTTCACAAATCTTAGAATGCACTGTACTGGATTTGAAGGAGAATCAATTAAGGGTATTATAGAAGATGCACGAATGGAAGACCTCAGTCACTTTGAATCCTGTCTGTCTAGAATATATGAATTGGGAGGGGCGTTACCTAACGACGCAAATGCATTTATTACAATGTCCCAGACTGAATTCCTACAACTTCCAACTCCAAATAAAACTGATATAAAGGAGATTATTAAAAAATGCCTGAAAGCAGAACAGGGTGCAATTGTTAACTGGAATAAGGTCTGCAACTTAACTGCAGGCAAAGACCCTGCTACATACGATGTTGCAAAAGATATCCTACGAGAAGAGATAGAACATGAATCGTGGTTTTTAGAGCTTCTATATGGAAGGCCATCCGGACACATGCGCAGAAAGTATCCTGGAGAGCGCCCTCACACAAAAAAACAATCAAGATCTCTTAATTTTTAATTTTTATGTATCAGCATACTCTGGATAGATGCAATTATTCTCTTAAAATTTTTCTAACTTTATATTTTTATTACTACAAGAGAATATTCTTAGCAGTAGGGAACAATTATCTGAAAAATGTTTGATAATGAATAAAACCCTTTAAAATATTAATTTAATATTCATGAACAGAATTGATTTTGATCCGTATTTTACAATTGAAATCTTGATATTTTCTGGAATTTTAATATTCTGCGGAATTTTTTCTGGACATGTGTCTGTATTTACACAGGAAAATAACTCTCAAATACTTATTAATTCAAAAAACGATACACAAATCGAAATAAAAAAATCTGATAAAATAACAGAAGGGAACTTTATCCTTAATAACACCGAGAGAACGTTAAATAACCAAAAAAAACCAAGCAATGGGACATTAATAAATGACAATCAAACTCTTGGCGTATCGGGAACTAAACACTTTGAATCCAAACTTCCAATCTTAAATCACACAAAAACACTCCGAGTTGGGGCTATGGGCGACCTTGGATGTAATGAAGCACAGTATGATTTATTTCAAATATTCAAAGAATATACTGTGGATTTATATCTTATAGATGGGGATCTTTTTTATAAAGGGACTTTTGCATGCATTCAGCAAATGTTCAAGAAATTTGGATTAAACGGTCAAAACACGGAAATAGCTGTTGGTGACCATGATATAAAATTTATAAACTGGATCACGAACTTTACAGGTGAACCAAATACATTCTACGAACACAACCACAATGCTACCCTTTCTGTTATGGTACTTAATTCTAATATCAGTGGTATATCACTTAGCCAGGGTTTTTCACAATATGATTTTGTAAAGCAAAAAATCGAGGGCAATGACTTGGACCATACTATAGTTATGGTTCACCAAGGTTTTCAAACAGCAAAAACCAAACATCAAGCAAACGGGTTCTTTAACGATTATCATCCAATTTTTAAAAACAACGGAGTAGATGTAGTCATACAGGCAAATAATCATAATTTTCAGCATTTCAACATTGATGGTATTTTGTATCTGACTATAGGAACAGGGACTCATGATCAACCACCCACACTTTACCGTATTAAATCACAAAGCGATGGACTTGGTCATAATGCAACAAAAATAATAGATTCATCAAATGGAGCGGTTATAATGGACTTAGATAAGTTTGATCATTCAATACAGGGATACTTCATAGGGATTAACAATACAATTCTGTATTCTTTTTCAAAATGATTTTAAAATAATTACTCATTGTCTTCCTTTTGTTTTTTCATGGTCAGATTGTTAACTGGACTACGATTTTTTTTATCGCTTATGAGACCGTGTTTTACTGGTATTTTGTTATATATATACAAAAAAATATGCATAAAAACCATAATTTATCATTAAACTGGATATTTTAAGTAATAGACATCACTATAAAGGGAATTTTCAACCTATCTTTTCTTAACATAATTTCATTTGAATCCTAACGCAGGTCTTCCAAGTCTTTTTTATTGATATAATGTCCGCCGGTAATTCCTGCAATTATAAGTTCCAAACCCAATGCTAATAGACCAATAGATATAAAGAAGTTGATTAGTATTATTCCAAAGGATTCATAGATCATGGATCCTACTGCAAGACCTATTCCAATTAGACCCACAACTATTCCTATAATACGTGTCCAGTTTTTTAATCCTTTGTTTTTGACTGCATTTATTATACGAGAAATTCCCACAAACATTAATACAAAACTAATTAACACAACCAATATCTCAATAGCGATATTTGGAAACAAAATGCATATTACGGAAATGACAATACTTGCAATTCCTAAACCTATATTTAGATTTTTTACTTGTTTAATGAGGGGGAGGAAGACTCCAATGATTAAACGTTCAACTCCCATAAGCATAAAAGATAATGCAATAACAAACAATATCGCATATATACCAATATCTGGAAATACTAAGATTATTGCAGAAGAAACAACTGCTATAATACCAAAAATAATTTGAACAATTCTTATGGATTTTTTAGACAACATGTAACTTGTCATTTGGTTGTATTTTCATAAAGTTATATTTTAGTTTTGAATTTACAATGTTGTACCATTACATTTGCACTAGTCTTTTTTACTATGGTATTTCTAATAATTTCTGAAACATTTAGGTAAATTGTAAAAATATCTATTTGCTCCTACATTAGATTTCTCATGGATATGTTAATTAATTATTCCTACCAATTACATGGTAATATGACAAAAAGTATCAACTGTGGAGAAATAGTGGATAACTGCAATTGGTCTGCAACTGCAGAAAATGAAGAAGAACTAATGAAAAAGATCAAAGAACATGCAAAAGAGCATGGTTATGCAGATATACCTGAAGACTTGGTAGTCAAGGTAAAAAACAAAATTAGGGATATTTAATCAATTTTTTTATTTTATTTTGTTGTTAATGGAGAATATGTGTAAAAATAATCGATAATTCTTTAACCTAAAGATCTTTGATACTTAATTGCTCGCATTTACTGTAATTTCATGTACTCCATTTTCCATCAATTTCTCTACAATTTTTCCCAGCAGTTTTGTTCTCTGATCATCTTTGTTCATGTAGAGTTCTTCTATTTTTTTATTTAACTCCTCTATCTGTTTTTGAGAAGGAAATCTGGATTTTATCCTCAATTCTTTCAATACCAACTTGATAATTTGATCAATGTCCTTGTTTGATTCAGATAATTCCATTTATGATCTATATCAAAAATAAAAGAAATATAAGTTTTAATCATAATTACCACATTAAAAATACTACAAAAT
>CAZHFI010000125.1:0-3752 GCA_964531845.1 uncultured Nitrososphaeraceae archaeon | reverse complement strand
TTTTAACCCATTTTGAGTGGCTCTTTCAACATCATTTTCTATATCATCAGCAGTAATTGCAATATGATGGATTCCTTCACCCTTTTCTACTAAAAATTTCTTTATGGGACTATCATCCTCAGTCGGCTCCATTAATTCAATTCGAGTGTCCTCTAAAAGTAACATCGCAACTTTAACTTTTTCATTTGGTACTGTTTCAATATCTATTTTATCAATATTGAGAAATTTTTTATAATTTTCAAGCGCATTATCAACATTGTTTACCGCAATTGCAATATGGTCTACTCTCATTTTTTATATAATATCTTTAAAATGACATATTAATAAGTTTAAAAAATAAAAAAAGAGTATGTCAATTAAAATGAGATCTTTGGCTCATACCTTCCAAATACTTTGGTAAATGAAGTGCTTATCTCACCTAAAGTTACATGATTTTTTATTGCGTTTATTATATGAGGCATTAGATTTGAATTTTCTTTTTCTGCGTTCTTTATCAAGTTAGAAATTGCGCTTTCTACTTTTTTGGAATCTCTTGATTGTTTAAATTCCTTTAATCTTGTAATTTGTTTTAGTTCCAATCTAGGGTCTATAATGTTTAGTTTTGGTTCCACATCTGCTTTATCTTGGAATTTGTTAACTCCGACAATGATCCTGGTTTTTTCATCAATTTCTTTCTTTAACCTGTATGCATTATTTCTTATTTCATTTTGGAAAAAACCTTGTTCTACTGCTTCTAATGCACCTCCAATTCTTTGTATTTTTTTAAGATATTTTTCTACTTCGTCTTCTATTTGTTGTGTCAAATATTCAACATAATAAGAACCGGCAAGTGGATCTACTGATTTTGTTACTCCTGTTTCAGTAGATATTATTTGTTGTGTCCTTAGGGCAATTTTAACTGATTCTTCCGTAGGTAATGCAAGGGCCTCATCCCGTGAGTTTGTATGAAGTGATTGACAACCACCCAGTACCGCAGCCAATGCCTCAGTTGTTACCCTGACAATGTTGTTGTCTACCTGTTGAGCTGTTAATGATTCACCACTAGTTTGTACATGAAATCTTAAAGTCTGTGATTTAACATCTTTTGCATGAAAACGCTCCTTCATGATTTTAGCGTATATTCTTCTTGCTGCTCTGAACTTGGCAATCTCTTCTAAAAATTCCATAGTACAACAAAAGAAAAATGACAATCTTGGGGCAAAATCATCGATCCCTAATCCTCTATTCACACAGGTTTCGATATATTCAATGGCATTTGCAAATGTAAAAGCAATTTCTTGAATAGCATTGGAGCCAGCTTCTCTCATGTGATATCCAGATATACTTATAGGATACCATTGAGGAACATTCTTTGAACAATATTCAATCATGTCACCAATAAGACGAATAGATGGTTTGGGTGGATAGATATAGGTATTTCTTGCGATATACTCTTTCAAGATATCATTTTGAGTTGTTCCTCTCAATAATTTTGGCGAAATATTTTGTGCCTCAGCTACACAGATATATAAAGACAAAAGTGTTGATGCCGTTGAATTTATAGTCATGGAGGTACTGACCTGGTCTAGTGGAATCCCATTAAAACAAATCATCATATCATCAATAGAACTAATTGCGACACCAGTTCTTCCAACTTCACCTTCAGACTGAGGGTCATCTGAATCTCTTCCTGTTTGAGTTGGAAGATCAAAAGCCAGAGAAAGACCAGTCTGTCCATGTTCTAACAGAAATTTGAATCGATTGTTTGTTTCTTCTGCACTTCCAAATCCACTGTATTGGCGCATAGTCCAGAAACGTTCACGATACATGTTTTGATGTATTCCACGAGTAAATGGATATTTTCCAGAATCTTCCTTTGGATTTAGTTTTTTAACATCTTTTAACCCGTAAACTCGTTTTACAGCAATTCCAGAATCAGTAACGATATTTTCTGTACCATTTTGTTTTGGTGTTATTCCTTTGGATTTTGTTTTTTCAATCTTTTTCAAGTCATATACACCTATTGTTTTATTATTAACTTTGATAATTTATCAGCTACATAAAAAGGATCTTTCTTTTTAGTATAAATTTCTTCTAATAGAGTCTTGTATAACTTATTTTTTTGAAGATTGGTGTTTAATTTGTTTTGGATTTCATCCATCAAGATCTCCTTTATCTCGGTATCTAGCATCACCATCTCCCTTTCTTTTAAAATTTTTTTCCTACTGGTTTTAAAACTATGTATCATATTTGATAATTCCTTGATTCCTTCACCTTTTTTGGCCGAGGTTTTAATTACCAATGGTTGTCTATCAGTATTTCCAATGAGATCTCTGATGGTATTAAATAGACTATTTGCTCCTTCAATGTCACCTTTATTAATAACATAAATATCGCCGATTTCTGTCAATCCTGCCTTTACTGCTTGTACCTTGTCTCCAGTAAAGGGAGTAAAAAGAACAAGAGTAATGTTTGCTATCTTAGAAACCTCTATTTCTAACTGACCTGCACCTACGCTTTCTATCAATATCAAATCATATCCTGCAACATCAAGGATTCTTATGATATTCCTTAAAGATCTTGAAATTCCTCCCGTGGCTCCTCTTGATGCTACACTTCTCATAAATACTTTGGAATTTTCTGCGATCTCAGATTGCATTCTAACACGGTCACCTAAAATTGCTCCACCGGTTATAGGACTGGTAGGGTCTACAGCCAATATGGCTACATTATAACCCAGTGATTGAAATTCTGGAACTAGTTTTCCAATGAGGGAACTCTTCCCAGCCCCACCGGGACCGGTGATTCCAACTGTAAAGGCACTTCCAGTTTTTTTATAAATTTTTTTTATTACATCTTTGTAACCTTCTTCCTGATTATCAATCAAGGAAATAGTTTTTGATAATAATCTTCGATCTCCTTTTATTATTTTATCAACAATAGAAGACAATATTTAATTGGTCAAATTAATAAATATTAAAACTTATCAAATAAATCAATATCCATAATTTTTAAAACAAACAAAAATTGAGGTTTTTATGTGATGGTTTGTTAGATATTTTGTACCATAGGCAAGTAATTGAAAAATGGTATTGTAAAGAATATTCCCTAAATTTAAATATAATCATGTTTATATCTGTTATAGGATAGATATGACCAAAGCATCATCAAATAAATCTTCTCAAAAACAACAAGTGAGAAGAATAAGAGTATTGGTTGCCAAGTTAGGATTGGATGGTCATGATAGAGGTGCCTTAGTAATTTGTAGAGCCTTGCGTGATGCAGGAATGGAAGTCATATATTCAGGGCTATTTAATACTCCAGAACAGATTGTTAAAACTGCTATTGATGAAGATGTGGATGCTGTTGCAATGAGTTTGCTCAATGGGGCACATACAACTTTATTTCCAAAAGTTTCCAAGATATTTAGAGAACATGGAATAAATGATATTCTTTTGATAGGAGGTGGAGTAATTCCAGAAGTGGATAAAAAGACACTTGAAGAAAATGGAATAACTGGTAACTTTGGTCCAGGGACGCCTCTCTCAACAATAGTTGATCACATTACAAATAATGTAAAAAAACTAAAAAATTTATAACTTTATTTTGAATTTTTATTATAAAATTTTATAAAATATTACTTAATTCTAATTTTCAAGATAAAATTTTGTTTATAAAATGAGAGCCAATTTTTAATGTTATTACAAAAGTTTGTTTAATTAAATTAGCTTCTATAACAGTTTGGATTATAGCTGATACTTATTAGTAATTGA
>CAZHFI010000124.1:0-3833 GCA_964531845.1 uncultured Nitrososphaeraceae archaeon | reverse complement strand
TTTTTGTGTTATCAATATTTATGAAATCTTATTTTTATCCAAATTTTAAAATAATAATCTGGATTTAAAGCCTTAGTAATATACACTGAATTAAAGTTTCATTCTAATGAATTATCATCACAGGACAATCAGCACCTTCTGAAATTTTTCTTGAAACACTACCTAATGCTTTAATTTTTGAAAGCTTATTCAATCGCTGACTACCGACAATAATGAGATTTATTTTATTATTTGATGCAAATTTAAGAATTTGTTCGGTAACAGGTTTTTCATCTGTTAATACAGTTGTATTAAATTTTATATTTTCATTTTCTAAAACCGGATCTATTTTTTCTTTTGCCATTTTTAACCATCCATCCTTCAACTTCTTTGCAATGCTTCTTCTTGCTTCTGCTATCCATTGTCTATCATTACCCAAACTTAGAGATGATGGAATAGGAACATGCTCTATTACATGTAATATACAAAGTTCTGCATTAAATGCTTTGGCAAACTCTTTGGCTTTTTCAAGTGCGATATCCGACATTTTTGAACCATCATGGGAAAGCAATATCTTACTAATCAAAAATTTTCTGCTGCTATCATTCCTTTTTTTTATTTTTTCATTCCCTTGATTTTTGTCCATCTGTTAAAGTAACGACAAACATATAGATAAAAATAGATCTTTACAAATGTAGATAATTTTCGATAACCCAAATAAAATCACATAAAATCAGATCGTTATAGTGAATTTTAAAATTTGTAGAATGAAAATGTCTTTTATAATTCTTTTATGTCATAGTAATATGAAAAAATAATAAAAAAATTCAAATCGAAATTATTTTTTTAACATAACAATCTATCTTAAATTTTCAATCTTTAGTCTTCTGAGGAGAGACGAATTAGCTATTACCGAAATAGAACTTAAAGCCATAGCGGCTGCTGCAATTATGGGACTCAATAACCCTAATGCAGCTATAGGAATTCCTGCTGCATTGTAAATTAGAGCCCAGAACAAATTTTGTTTTATCTTTTTCATTGTCGTTCTACTAAGTTTTATGGCATTTGGAACATCCATTATGTCATCTTTGATAAGTATTATACCACCTGTTTCTTTTGCAATATCGGAACCACTACCTATTGCTATTCCAATATCGGCTTGAGCTAATGCAGGGGCATCGTTAATACCGTCACCAACCATTGCAACAACTTTGCCTTCTAGTTGCAATCTCTTTATCACTGCGGCCTTTTCACCTGGCAATACATTTGCAATTATATTTTTGATACCAACTTTTTGACCGATAGTTGTAGCTGTCTTTTCGTTATCTCCAGTCAACATTACAACTTCAATCTCTAAATCTTTCAATCTATTTATTGCAGCAACAGAAGAATCTTTTACTGTATCTGCAACTGCTATCAGTCCTACGATTTCGTTCTTAACTGATAGGATCATTACCGTTTTTCCTTCTGATTCCAATATGTCCATGACTTTTTCGATATCTTTTTCGATATCAACATCGTATCTGTTCATTATTTTTTTATTGCCAAACAGAATAGATTTCTGATTTATCGATGCCTTTACACCCATACCTGAAATGGCTTCAAAGTCTTTGGGTTCATCTAAAGAAATGTTTTCATGTTGCTTACTTTTTGCAGCTTTTAAGATGGCCTGGGCTAGAGGATGTTCAGAACCACTTTCTAAAGAACAAGATATTTGAAGAATTTCTTGTCTGGTATATCCTTTAAGCGGTACAATATCGGTAACTGAAGGTTCGCCCTTTGTTATGGTTCCTGTTTTATCTAACACTACAGTGTCTATTTTTTCAGAACGCTCCAAGTATTCTGCACCTCTTATAAGAATGCCTGCTTCTGCACCTTTTCCAACTCCGACCATTAATGCAGCTGGCGTTGCAATACCCATAGCACAGGGACATGCTATTATTAACACTGCAATAAATGAAAGCAATCCCATGATGAAATTTCCCATTACAAAAATCCATAAAACAAATGATAAAACTGATACAAGAACTACTGTGGGAACGAACTTTGCAGATACAGAATCTACAATACGTTGAATATTACCTGTAGAGGACTGCGCTAGTTCAACGGTATGGATAATTTGTGAGAGAGCCGTTTCCGCACCCACTTTTGTAGCCTTTATCTTTAACAGTCCTTGTTTGTTTACCGTAGCACCTATAACCTGATCGCCTGTTTTTTTATCCAAAGGAATACTTTCTCCAGTAATCATTTTTTCATCAACAGTAGACATTCCTTCAATCACTATCCCATCTGTGGGAATCTTTTCACCTGGTTTTACTAATAGAATATCATCTACTACCACTTCTTTTGATGGGATTTCTATCATTGTCCCATTACGAATAACTGTGGCCATAGAAGATCGTAAATCTAAAAGTTTTCTTACAGATGCAGAGCTTCTCTTTTTTATTGCTTCTTCCATATATTTTCCTAATAAAACAAATGCAATAATTACGGCTGAGACCTCAAAGTACACATCTCTTTCTTTAACTGGAAACAAACCTGGAAAGAATAGTACTACAGTACTATAGATATAAGCGGCCAGAGTCCCAATCGAGATTAAAAGATCCATGTTTGCAGTTTTTCTTTTTATGGCTTCATACGCTCCTTTATAGAATGTCCAACCCCCAATAAACTGGACAGGTGTTACAATAATGAATAATAGCAATCCCCATGTCAAATATGGAATGTTTGGAATTGGAGCCCACGTTACGGTAATTGCACCAAAAGCCAGTCCCAAGTATACCATAGCACGCATTATGGCCAAGGCCAAAGCCCCAGAAGCTGCAACATACATTCTCTTTTTTAATTTTAATAATTCTTTTTCAGGATTGGCAAATGTATCAAGACAGCTAGTACTGCAAAAGTAAAATTGTCTTCCTTCAATTTGAGCATTTAAGGCTGTCTTCTCATCTACAAACATCCCACAAACGGGATCTTTTGCCATGTTAATTATAATAACAAGATGATATATAGCGTTTAAAATTTAGAAATTTAAAAACAAACTACTATTTTATTGTGATAACTAGATTTTGAAACTAATTTATGATGTTACATCTTTTTAAAGGAATTGAATTGATTATTTTTCATTTACTTGATACTAGGATATTTATATAATTATGAAAATAATTTACAAGTTTTACTTTAGTCCGGAGAAGATGAGATTCATGACATTCATAAACCTCTTATAATTAAAATCATACAGAAAGGTAACTCATTGAAAGAATATAAAAAATCAATTATCAATAACCTTTTATTGGGTGTTACAGGTTCAGTTGGGGTCATTTCCATTCCATATTATATAAAAATGCTGAAAGATGAAATTGCAACGAATGTTATAGTTATAATGTCGCACTCAACTAGGAAGTTCATTACGCCTTATACACTTAGACTTTTTTCTGGCAATTACGTTCATACAGATGTATTTGATGTCACTGACGATTCACTTGTGCCTCATATACATCTCGCTAAAAAATCGGATTTATTTTTAATAATGCCAGCCACAGCAAATATAATAGGAAAACTGGCAAATGGAATAGCTGACGATTTGATTTCTTCAGTCGTACTTGCCTCACCCGTCCCTGTTGTTATCGTCCAGTCTATGAATTCAGTCATGTGGAGCAGCAAGGCAATGCAGCAAAACTTGATATCATTAGAAAATCTTGGCTATTATGTACTTCCACCCGGCGAAGGTATTTGTGTAGCTAATATGGAACCTGATATGGGCTGTATACCTGAATTTTCTATCGTCGCTGATTTCATAAGAAGTATAATTGTGTCCAAGAATGAAACCTTGAAATAAAATAATCAAACCAAAA
>CAZHFI010000123.1:1674-3931 GCA_964531845.1 uncultured Nitrososphaeraceae archaeon | reverse complement strand
CAAGAATTTATCTCAAACTTGTATCAAGATATGAAAAAAGCATCAGATGAACAAAAATATGAACAGGCAATAGGTATAAGAGAAACTATAGAGAGATTTGAAAATCTAACAACACACCAAAAGATGGATAAAATACGTAAGAATCATGAAGATTACGTGGGAATTAAGAAAGATTATGTCAACGGTGTTGCCTATGTTATGATTTTAAATAGAAATTACGGTGTAATAAGCGACAGCAAAAAATTTGAGTTTGAACTTATAGCAGACAATAATTTTGATTCTTTTTTATTTCATTACTATAGTAGCATTGATAATAATAAAATTCCAAACAGAATCTATACCAACGAAGAACCAGAATCTAAAGAGATACTTGAGAAATCCTTAGAAAGAATATGTAAACATAAAGTTGACATTAAGACTGTAGACGAACATTTCCATGATAATGAAAAAATCGATTTGATTAATCTATTGAACCGTAATTTGAAAATTTATTGTGAAAACAAGTACGAACCAGGACTTGGAGAATTAAAAAACATATTAAATCTAAAGGAAGTTCCTTTGATTATTGACTGTTTTGATATTTCAAATTATGGAACTTCCTTTGCTGTAGGAGCATGTACCAGATTTTTTAACGGAAAACCATACAAAAGCGGATATCGTAAATTTAAAATAAAATCTGTTTTAGATAAACAAGATGATTTTACCATGATGAATGAGATTGTTACAAGACGATATCATAGACTTGAAAAAGAAAATGAAATGAAAAATAAATCAGACAAAGGGGAAAGTAGGATGAGCAATAACATTTCAGATTTTCTACCCACTCTAATTGTTGTAGATGGGGGAAAAGGACAGCTAAGTGCTGCAAACAATGCCTTGAAAAAATTAGGATTAAGGATTCCTGCAATTGGATTAGCAAAAGAAAATGAAGAGCTATTTGTGTTGGACAAAGATGATGGATTGATTTTGCCAAGAAATAATATCGGGTTAAAAATACTCCAACATATTAGAGATGAAGCTCATAGATTTGGACTATCCTATAATATAAAATTGAGAAAAATTGATACAAAATAACCTACAATATCGTTACTGTTTATTTTTTAATCTAAATGGTGGAATTGTTTTTAAATAATATTATTTGAATGATCAATCATTATTATCTTTTTTCATGATGTAATAGATTTTGCTAGAATGACCAAAGATCATAGAGATATTTTTAAATATATTTTCTAACAAATCTCTTGCAATTTATTTACAAAAATATCTGTCATTATTTACTGTTAAATTTGCTTGAAAAACTATCTGAATTTAATTTGGATGGAAAATGAACGACCATATTATGTATATATTATATTGTGATAAAATCTTGTGCTCTATATTTTAATAAGACCATAACAGATAGTAGATATCTTTATAATTTACAGATAGTCTTAGGCAAGTAAAAAATAAGAAAGTATAGATTTTTTTTATTTTTGAGTTTTTCTCTTAGTCATCATCAACGCTTATAACGTTTGATTCAAAGATGCATGGGTTCCTTTCATCAATATTGCCTTCTACTTCTTCTAAAATAGAATCTCCCAAGCTACTTGAACCTCCACTTCCTCCCGTAGCTGCACCAGTTCCACTATTGGCTCCACTATTTCCTGTCGACGCACCAGAAGTACCTGCAGCACCAGGCCCACCGGTGCCAGTAAGTGGTAAATTACTACCTGTTTGTCCAGCAAAACTTGGGTTATTGTCTCCATTTCCGCTGTTTTCATACGTGCACTCGAAATCGATTTTATTTTTTATTTTTGTATCGGCAAAGGAACTTGATGCCATATATGGTACTGCTACAATCGACGCTAACATTAATGCCGAAAGTATTACTGTTTCTTTTTTTCCAATCATTTTATATTATAATTTCCTATAGTATTAATAACAGTTAAAGTGAATTTTTCAGCAAAACTTTTGGTTTTTTTTCTCTAAAAATTTTTTTATTTTTTAGATGTAAAATTTTTATGAAAAATATTACTAACCTGATCCAAATTAATAATATTTTTCAATAAATTCTTGGTTTTTATAAACTAGAAAAAAGTACCATTTTTTGATATAGTATAGCTAAACCTGATTTTTTACAGTAATTAACAATGGTATAACAGTTAAATAATTTCATAATCTTGTACATAAAATGTTATAACCTTGTATTGAACTGGCATATATTGGATACAAAACATATGAAAATGTATTTGTCTGTTTAGAATAACTATTTAAAAAA
>CAZHFI010000123.1:0-1574 GCA_964531845.1 uncultured Nitrososphaeraceae archaeon | reverse complement strand
ATTTAAAAAAATTCATAGATTGGGCGACAACTTCCTATATTTATACAAATATTTGTCATATACTAAAATAATAATATGAACTATTTGTCACATCCACATCCATCATTGCTCAAGTCATATTTTGTTATTCCAAAAGTAATCATGCATGTTTTGCATAAACTCTCGTTTTCCATTATTGTCATTTCACAGAAAGAACATTTTTTCCCTGACATGTCTTATTTTAAATATGTTACAGAATCAATAATTTAATTATTTGTAGTAAAATAAATTTCTATTTTTGCACATGACAATCGCACTCACAATTTATTATCTTTACATCAAAAGAGCAATCGTGCTCAGGACCGCATTTATCACCAACAGGATGCGTTCCCGGACAGTCTTGATGTCTTTCCTTTTTGCAGAAAAATGTTAAAAACACTGTTTTATTGACAACTCTTATTTTAGACACCTTTGAATCATGCTAAATCGATATTAAAAAGTTGTGGTGCGTAGATGGAACCATCTCTTACCTTTTTTACTTTTGCAACTGAAAGGTAATGAGGCCAAATAGTTATCATTATGGAACCTTCGGGGACACCTTCTGGATTTTCTATTACAATTATATCTTTTTTATTAACATTATATTCCTCAAGTTTTTCAACGGAATTATTAATTAATTCTTGAGGCATTCCGCTGCTATATAAATATACATTTCCAGTATATTCTATCCTGTTTTCAGCCATTCCTGAATTCATCTTTTTCCAACTATAAAACTTAATCCTTTATTGCCTTTTTAAAATTTTGTTTTTGTTTTAGAGTTCATCTATGTGGTATTTTGTTAAACATCCCTTGCATTCATATATTTCGTCACCGACAGGACCAGAGACATTAAATCTCACTATGGTTATGCATTTTGGACATTTTCCTTCTACTGTTTTTGTCTTTCTCTGTGGCTTTACTGTTTTCCGCTTTCTACTTCCCATTTATAAAAAATTATGATGCACCGTCTTATAAATTTCAACGTTGTTTATTTTACTTGTTTACTTTTCCGGTAGGTTTAATTTGTTAATAGTCGTTAAAAGAAACATGCCATTGCCAAATCATTGTACTTTTCATGATAAAGGCAAACAATGTGCTATTCCTCCATCTTTTGTATTATCGCTAAAAAATTCAGATGGAGAATTTATGATATCGGCAGTATGTGATGATCATTTAGAAGATATGAAAATCTTTGTTAATTCTCTACAAAAGAACAATGCATTTCCACTAGGTTTATTAATGATTCAACCTGTTAAGATTATTGGAACAAATTGTATAAAAGGAACCAAAGAGGACCTTATTGAGATTGAACTAGATAGATACAAACCAGAGTGAATATTTTTTATAAAATACGCTATAACTGCTGTTTAACTAATGTTTATCATTTTTTGTTTTATTGGTAAGTTTTTCTTTTAAACCATTTATATTTAAAATATATTTGGATTCTTTTCCTTTCAATATGTCAAAGATGTTTTTAACTGCAATTTGTGTCATCTTTGTACGAGTTTGTATAGTTGCACTTCCGATATGAGGAAGTAAAACAACATTCTTCATTG
>CAZHFI010000122.1:0-3966 GCA_964531845.1 uncultured Nitrososphaeraceae archaeon | reverse complement strand
CTTTAGTAACAATCGGTGCTGGAGGATATACTGTAAGTGAAACAGCTGATTCAGATGGTTTACTGACAGATTTTTCGGGAGATTGTACTCAAACTGGACCACATACAGGTGAGGGAAATATAGCAGAAGGTGAAGAACAAACATGTACTGTTACAAATACTTTTCAAATAGAGGAGTAACGGAACATAAGGAAAAGAGGCAATATTGTCAGATCTTCCCATCGTAGATGAGAAGATAAAAAGAGATAAGACTACTATACAAGTCCATACTTTTTTATTATAGTCAATAAACAAATTTTTCTAGATATATTATAGTAATGATTTCACATGTGTAACTCCACATTTATGGCGCTGGGAGTGGGATTTGAAACCATTAGGTGTAATTGGGGATTCTTTATTGCTATTTTATAAAGGTAAATGATTCTTCAAAATTTCCTTCCAGTCCATAAAATTTTGGAACACCTCAAATCTTTTTGGGTACTGCCTTCTCGATTCAGATGCTTTCAGGACAAAAAGAAAATTTTCTAGAGTTGATGTTATTATCTATCACATCATCAACATCGGTATATCCTTTTCTATGTTGAACTTGCATTTATACAATATAATATGATTCTGCGCCTATAAAAGCAGACAGATATGACCTGGGCCAGTAGTTTTCTACACAAATATGAGTACAATCTAATGGTCATTAACAGAATATTTAATATCGGATATTATGATTTCTATACTTATTTAATACTTTATCACTATACTAATATAATTTGTATTTTTTTCCTCTCGATTATGAAAGAATCAGTATAACACAAAATTATCAGAACTTTCCTTATTCAACTAAAGTTAAAACTATGAAAATATTTTTATGAGGTACTCATTAGATTAAAAGTCAGATTAAAAGATAAGAAGATATTTTCAATATGAAAAAATTTAAAATTTTCAAATAAAAACCAAGTAAATGCCTTTTGATATTGAAAAAATTTCTTTTATAATTTAATCAAAAGTGAGAGTTACTTGATATCATTCTGTATAACAGTAAAGAGTATTAAATTACTGATATTAAATTTACTTCTATAAAATTATTGGACAATATAAAAAATCTTTTAAAAGGCATTGTTCAATTGAATTTAATTTATCCAGATTCTTGATTCTTCAAATATTCATTTTTTATTTTATTTTAAGAGTTATGTTAATTGAGAAATATCAAAAATTAAATTAATTAATTTATTTTAAACTATCTCTTTCATCGTCGGCTATTATTTTGGATTTAACTAGTTTTTTTAAATAAAATATTATGAAACGCTTTTAGTACTTTTTGTATTTGAGGAATCATCTGTTTTCTCAGTTGTAGTATAATTTTTGACTTCCACAGAAGAATCAATCATATTTACATATTTTTGTGTTGTTTCAGTTAACATATCATGAAAATTTTTCATTATACTCATATCAATTTTTAGAACTTTATCACTATCGAATGTGGATGATGTTTCTTTCTCAATAGCATGGTAATCAATAGTAGCATTGGGATCTAGTAGCGATGATACTCCAGTAACATTCAATGCACCATATTTTTTAGTCATTATCTCTGCAATATTTTCCTGTATAGATTTATTAGGCCTATCGTCATTATCGGAATTGTCTGAATTATTGGTTACATCTTTGCCTTTTTCATTTTGTTCATTTACATTTGTAGCGTTTTTATAATCTGTATTTCTCATTATATTATATTTGTGTGCAAGATAAAAATGATAAAATGTTTCAAAGTCTTTAAATTCCTCAAAGTGTAGAACATGATCTTTATAAATTATTTGTGACTTCGTTAATTTTGCCAAGGCAGTATGAATTCTTTCTTGTGTGTTAAAGAAAAAAAGTGTTATAAAAATTACAACTCCTGCAGTACCAGAAAAAATTGTTGTATACAAAGAGAAATTATTATTTAGCAGTGTTTTACATGAATTAGATTTATTTTCATTTGTAACTGTTTTATTTGTTGTTATATTTTCTTGATTTATGGTTGTATTAGAATTATCAATACAAATACTACCTAACCAAAATTGAATAAGAGAACTACCTATAAAAAATATTCCTATAATAACAATAATAATGTTTATTGTTTTATTTATATTGAATGATTTTAATGTGGAATCCATTGCAGCTTGATAAGAGTTGGTCATAATATCCAAGATCTGGTCAATACGCTTTTTCTCGTTAGAATCCCAATATTGATCCTTTTTTCCACTTAAATTGGAATTTTTGTTTTCTATTTCTATTTCAGCCATAAAATTAACTTTACCAATAGAATTTAAATTTTTTTATATATACAGTGAGATTACATAACTAATTTAAATAAAAGTCGATAAATTAGGTTTGATTTTTCGATGTCGAAAAACATTATAGTTATAAATTCCTTGTTTTAATCATATTATCAATTAAAATTTTTACCTTCTTTTCTATCTCATATAACTATAATTGATAACTTAATTTAACCTAGATATTATCCAAAAGATTTAAAAAAAATGGTACAATAGTAATTTAATGGAATTTTATATGGTGGATATCATCGGAAAATCTTTTGATGATTTAAAAAATCTTAAAAGATACGATCTTGATTTAAAGTACCGTACTGCCAAACAGCAGAACGATAAATTTATTGTAAGTGGGGTATTGAATGATAATCAGATAGTACAGATTAAGAACCTAGGATATAGTGTTGAAATTGTTTCTAATCTGTCAGTACCATTTAAAGAAAGATTAAAAGAAATTTCAGAAAGTATTTTACCAGTTAAAGATATAACAGATTTTGAAAAAGGAAAGGTATTTGGTGGTTATCTAAACACTGAACAAATTGAAAATTACTTGAAGAAATTTAGAGACTTATATCCAAATATAATCACTACAGAACAACTTCCTAATCAAACCATAGAAAAAAGAATTACACATTTTGCCCGATTAAAAATTAATGACAACAATCATAATGAGTCGAAAATAGGAGTGTTATTTACTGGCGGAGTGCATGCAAGAGAATGGGGAGGTTCAGATATTTGTATTCATCTTTTAATCAAACTACTAGATTCATATAAAAATAATTTGGATATTGTTTTAGGAAATAAAACATTTACAGCCACTCAAATAAAAAAAATGATAGAAAAAATAGATTTATTTATTTTTCCAAATGTGAATCCAGATGGAAAAATATATTCTCAGACTTATAATGATCCTTCAATTCCCAAAATTGATCAAAATAATTTTTGGAGAAAAAATCGCAATCCTGCATTAGTCCCTAATCCAGCTGAAGAGATAAATGGAGAACCTGCAAAAAATCATCTTACTGGGGTGGATATTAATAGAAATTTTGATTTTCTTTGGGAAAGTGGTATTGCAACTATGGATCCAGTTTCTGGGGCGAATTTCCCAATGCGTTATAGAGGAAGTGCACCTTTCTCTGAACCAGAGACACAAAATGTCAAATATCTTTTTGATCATTATAAAAATATAAAATATTTTGTTGATATTCATAGTTGGTCTGAAACCATTGTTTATAATTGGGGAGATGATTCTAATCAGACTCAAGAACCTAAAATGAATTTCAAAAATCCCACATATGATGGCAAACGAGGTAATGCGAATGATTCCGTATATGGGGAGTATATTAAAAATGAAGATGAACAGATAGCAAAAAAATTGGCCAACAGAATGAGTGATGCTTTATTTGATGTACGTGGTAAAAAATATTCAGTTAGTCAATCAGCAACAGGAATGTATGTTACATCTGGCACATCCGATGATTACGCATTCAGTCGTCACTTTGATAATCTATCTAATTCAAAAATCTATGGATTTACAATTGAGTTTGGACCAAAGGAAACTGCCTTCGTTCCTCCTTATCATGAAATGAAAAATATCATAGATGATGTTTGTGCAGCACTAATAGAGTTGTGTATACAAGTTACAAATTGAAAATCTTAAATACTTA
>CAZHFI010000121.1:0-4009 GCA_964531845.1 uncultured Nitrososphaeraceae archaeon | reverse complement strand
AGGAGAGTACATACAATCAATGTATGCATACCATTATAAAAAAAGATTGATTTACCATCACTATCAAATAATTTTGCAGTATAATAGATTATCATGTTGTTACCACTTTTGTAATAATTATTATGTATTCTAATCAAGAAAAATCATAATTAGGTTTGGTCGTTAATAGATCAACGTCTGGTTATGTAAAATATTTGTTGTCAGAAAATGATACCATATTAGTTAGGGTAAAAAAAAATAAAGTAAAAAATATTTATTTGAAGGCCACAATTGCTGGGATTATTATGATTATTCCTGAGAATAGTGATTTTTCAATAACAAATAATTTATTGGAAAAAAATAAGGATTGGATAATAAAAACTGTAAAAAAATATAGGAACATTTTGCAAGACTACGGAAAAATTTATTCTGATAATAAATTAATTTTTTATCGTGGTAATTTGTATAGATTACAAGTTATTAAAGATAAAAATAATTTTGTAATAATATCTAACAATTTAAGAAAAATTACATTTCATATGATTGATATAAGATTAATTAAAAAGAGGATAAAGGAATGGTATAAAGAGGAAACGATAACAATACTTTCTCATCAAATATCTGATATCAATAAAAAACTTTCGGTTTCTTATAATAGTGTTAATATAAAATCCCTAAAGTCTAAGTGGGGGAGTTGTTCTAATAAAAAAAATTTAAATTTCCACTATTTATTATCTTCTCTCCCCAATTATCTAATAAATTATATTATAATTCATGAATTGGTGCATCTTATAGAATTTAATCATTCCAAAAATTTTTGGAAATTGGTCAAATTATACGATCCGTTTTATGAGGATCATATAAAGCTATTGAAAATATATGAAAGCATATTGTTTATATGATTGACAAGATTCGAGTTAGTAGATATCCATATAATACAGTAAATTATTTGCAATCAATAAAAAAATATCCAAGGAAAAAAATCTTTCTCATTTACAATTTTAGACTTTACATAAAACTACTCAGAATTTGTACTTTCCTATCGATCTTAATTAGTTTTCATCATTTTATTTCATATTTTTAATATTTACTTGTAATAAGATTAATATAATTTGTTGATCTTTTTTAAATTATGATAAAGATTGTATGTAAAATAAATAATTCATTCTTAGTCTTGATATTATTTCTATTTAATGTATTGATGGTTTCAAATGTTTATAGTCAAGAAATACCACTATCTACATCTAATAATGCTCATCTTTATTCTAATCCATCATCTAGTACAACAAATAATACAAATATAATTCATAAAGATGTAAATTATTATAAAGAGTCTTACGGTTATCTTGTATATCCCATAAATATTAATAATAACAATAATTCCTTAAATTTTTTCAAAGTTGAAAAGATTCCTGCAGTTTTAATGATCCATGAATGGTGGGGATTGAATGATAATATCAAAAATATGGCCGATAAATTGGCTGAAGAAGGATATGTTGTACTTGCAGTAGATCTATTTAATGGTAAAATTGCTTTAAATCCAACAGATGCAATGAAATTAGTTAAGGAAACAATGGAAAACTCAAATGAGTCTCTTTCTAATATGAAAGCCGGTATTAAATATTTAAGTTCTTTAGAATTTGTTGATTCTTCAAAAATTGCTTCTCTCGGTTGGTGTTTTGGTGGTGGTCAATCACTACAGTTATCTTTAAACACCGATTCTAATAATCAGCTCGCTGCAACTGTAATTTATTATGGTAATTTGATTACTGAAAAACAACAATTGTCAAAAATAAACTGGCCTGTATTAGGTATTTTTGGAAGTGAAGATAAAAATATTCCTGTTAGTGAAATTAAAAAATTTCAAGATTCTCTTATCTCAAATAATATATCCAGTGAGATCTATATTTACAAAGGAGTAGGACATGCATTCGCAAATCCAACTGGAGATAATTTTGCACCTAAAGAAACACAAGATGCATGGGAAAAAACGTTAAATTTTCTTGAAAAAAACTTGAGACAAGAAAAAATTTAGTAATACATTCTTAAATTCAAAAATAAAGTAATGGAGAATCTACTTTACCCGATCTGGTACAAAAAAATGCGTTTAAACTAAGTTAACCAAATACTACTATTGACGTCTTAGTTCTAATTATGAAATATCATCTTTTAGGGAAACAAAAATGGGCGGATGGATTCAGGAATGTATTATTTTGTTATTTGTCTGAACCAAGTCCTATCAAACTAGTCACCTATCTGTCTTATGATTTTAATAAAAGATAGTGATTATATTAAATATAATAGTGTGTTTATATAGAATCTTAATTTGATAGGTTTAGTAAAAATGTTATGTTAAGATAATATTTTCACCTTCTTATTCTATTTTGAATCTCTGATTTTTGATATCGTTATACATCAATACGTAAAATGATATCCAATTATAGAGATTTTCAGATCACAATTTCTTCTTCCAGTACATGGATAGTAATCATCAAGTACTTTTACTCTATCCTGTCTTTGAATCTTTATCAAAATGTATTCTTTCGATTTCTTATCAAAATTTTCATATGGTGAATATAAATAGTGTGTTAGTCCCAATGCACTGCAGGGCTCTGGATACTATAACAAGTGCCATCAGAGCAAATATGATGTTTTCCATACTTGCTAATCAAAGATTCAATGAATCGTGCTGCAACAAGAATATTTCTATGCTCAGATTTTTAGATAAAAGATTCCCAAGATAGAATGATGTACTGGTTCAGTGACCGCCCATAAAAAGTAATGTTTCCAGCCTATCTGAATTACTGTTTCATCGATGATAAATGCAGATATTCTCTTTCGTTTGTATACTTGGTCGGAGCCAAAATGTCGTACCCAGTTCCAGACAGAGGGACACTTACGTAACTTCTGCGATCTCTAAAGATAGATGACACTTTACTGGTACTGCGTAAACTCAATTCCAAAAAAGATAGATACAATCCATACGTAACTACCACAATAGTAGAAGATGTTCTATTTCTGGCAAATCTTAACAACATATGTTATATGACACTCACAGCTATAAACTAACAGAACCTCTTCATAATTCTTATTTGGTTTAAATATTTTTCAAAATTCATATTAACAAAAAAATTTCTATTTCATTTTTAATTTTACTGTCATTGCATCTGACTTTGGAATTTATGTAATGCAATGAATCATATATTTACCAATACTGGATAGTATATAATAAAAGTGATAAATAATATGGTATTAACAAGGTAAGTATAGTGTAGTAAAGTGGTAGTCTAAAGTAGGAATTAAGTAATGATATGGTAGTAATGAAGAAAGTTTTTTAGATTTTAAAAGTTATAACGATAATTTATTAAAAAACTTTATAGTATTTATTTTAATTATTATAATAATTAGATAGTATAAGTTTCTAATATACTATTTTATATATTTTCTTTTTATGCACCATGAGTATGATTATTTTAACAGAAAAATCAAAAAAATAAAAGTTCATTATAAAGGCAAAAGCTACAACCTAATAGCATCTCTGACCAACTCCTCTTTTAGTCAAATAAAAAAGTCATTGATCGAGAAAAACGAACAATATTTCACAATAGGGCTATACAAATGCGCGCTGAGGGAAAAACAGTTGAAGAGATCGCATTAGAGATGGATTTAACGATACCTGAGATAAAAGAAATGATTACTCGATATATTGTCTCAACTTATGGTGACAATCTCACTGATCTCCTTAATAAGTTGGAAAGTCCGTCAATAGACAAAAGAAAATTTCTAGACCTAGTTTTAGTTTATATCAAAAGAATTTAACACAAGAACAATTAGACTATTTATTTTTAACACCAGAAGATGTGGATGATAAAATAGATCAATTCCAACGTCCGCATATAGAAATTCCTAAATTGAAAAACATAGATTTTGCTCTATGTAAAAGAATAAAAGAGAATGATGCAATTATAGAAAAACATGCTTTGTTGCATAACTATGATTTTCGTCGATTTTGATTAAAATAAAGAATATG
>CAZHFI010000120.1:1593-4091 GCA_964531845.1 uncultured Nitrososphaeraceae archaeon | reverse complement strand
ATTTTATTGTTAGATAATTGTACTAAATTTGATAAAGATTGAGCTTTATATGCATCATTATATTAGAATCGGGAGTGATTTGACTATCTATGGAATAGAAATTCTGTGGATAGGAAATAGAGTATGAGTGGTCCTATTGACATTTGAGTTACTTTCAAGCAAATTCAGAGATTTTACGCTTTTATATTTTAACTTAGATGGGTATGATTGAAACAGTTTTGGTACATGAGCAAAAAGGTAATGAAGTAAATGTCGCCTGAGCAAGTTATTCTTGTACTGCTGCAGGTAATGCTGTTTACATCTGTTCTTACACTTGGGTTCAAGGCTACTTTGGCAGAACCGCTTTTTCTTTTTCGTCGTCCACATCTATTCATAAGAACATTCTTGGCCATCTACATTGTAGTGCCAATTGTGACAATATCTATCCTTGCTCTGGTTCAACTTCCAGAGAGTATGAAAATTGGGATGATTCTTTTAACAATTTCGCCAGTGGCAGTAGCTTCTCCACACAAGATGCTTAGCCTTGGGGCAAGCCCACCATATGTTTATTCTCTTCTAATATCATTATCACTTTTTGCTGTTATTACAGTCCCTGTTTCACTAGCCATTCTTACATCTCTACCACTTTCAAATGACGCACGTATTTCTCCATTTCAAGTTGCAAAATCCATTGCACAGACAGTTCTCTTACCACTTGTAATAGGTACGATAATCCATCGTATTGTTCCACGATTGACAGATCGCTTTGCAGAGCCGATAAATAATATTTCCAGTAAAATAATGCTGGGAAGTTTGCTTGTTTTGTTGATTTTGAACTTTGATGGGATCATAGAAATGGGTATTTTGTCTTTAATTGTACTTCTTATCTTGACAGCAGTAGCATTAATATTTGGACACTTATTGGGCGGACCAACATTGGGAGATCGAGCGGCTCTAGCAATAGCTGCTTCCCAACGTCAAATGGCAATAGCAGCGATAATTGCTACGATAAATTTTCCAAATAGAGTAACAATTGCTGTGATTGTAAGCTATCTACTAATAACCATGTTAGCCACTATCATATATACAAAATGGTGCAAGAAGAAATCATTGGAAAAGGTAGAACCATGACAGATGCAAATCACTATGACCTTATTGTAATTGGAGGTGGTCCAGCAGCCCAGGGTGCAGCTGAATTTGCAGCATTTGCTAAACGACGAGTATTAGTCATTGAACGTAATGTACTTGGAGGCATTGTAGTCACTACTGGAGGAGGACCGACAAAGACCCTACGTGAGGCAGCTCTTCATATTACTGGATTTCGACATAGAGATCTTTATGGATTAGATGCACATAAAGACATGGGTCTTGCCATTGAACGAACGCGCGCAAGGTCAAGACAAGTTTGTTCTGAAATGCAGGACTTTACCAAATCTATATTCATTGACAGGCTTGGAATGGAAGTTGTATATGGTTCGGCACGTTTGGGACCAAATCACACCGTAATATTTACTCCAAGAGAATTCCCTAACAGTGAACAAGTCTTAACATCTAAGAAAATTCTTATTGCAACTGGTTCTCGCCCATCTCGTCCAGAGAACATAGCATTTGATGATCCTGACATTTTTGATTCTGAAGGATTGTCAAAACTTGATCGTGTCCCTGAAAATGTTCTAATAGTTGGAGGCGGCTCGATTGGTTGTGAATTTGCATCTATTTTCACCGCATTTGGAATTCCAGTAACATTGGTTCATTCTGGGGAACATATACTGCGTAGTATGGATAAAGAGATGTCTAGTAGACTACATAATGTGTTCAAAAACCAGGGAATAAATATCATTCTGGGCAATGATGTGACTGCTATTGCAAGAATTAATAGTAGACTAGAAGTTACTTTGGAAAACAGCAGCGTAGTACATCCAGACATTGTTTTATTTGCGGCAGGCCGTACACCAAATACTGAAGATCTCGGTCTTGAATTAGCAGGTGTTGAATTGACCCCTCAAGGTAATATTAAAGTCGATAGACAATTCCAAACAAGTGCCCATGGAATTTATGCCGCTGGTGATGTAATAGGTCCATCCCTTGCTTCTATTTCGACGGAACAAGGCAGGGTGGCAACCAGCCATGCATTGGAGTTGGGATTAAAGGAAAAATTGGATGCGTTACCAGTATCGGCAGTTTATTCAGTGCCTGAACTGGCGGGTGTCGGTTTAACGGAGGAAGAGGCAAAAAAAGAAAATATTGACTACGAAGTGGGCAAGTGCAATTTTGGTTCAATACCTCGTGGTGCCATCTCTGGTGATTCTGACGGCCTCTTAAAACTGGTGTTCCATCGCCAAGACCGTCGTTTACTAGGAGTCCATATACTTGGAGATATTGCATCAGAACTTATCGGCTTAGGTCAGGCCACAATTTACAATGGAGGCACAATTGACCAGTTCAACCTCATGACGTTCGCAACACCTACATACACTATGGCCTACAAATACGCTGCGTTTGATGGCTTCAAACGTCTG
>CAZHFI010000120.1:0-1493 GCA_964531845.1 uncultured Nitrososphaeraceae archaeon | reverse complement strand
CTAATTCTATTTTGAATTTACTATTTTTATTTCCATTGAAAATATATACAAGTAATTAACTATTAATGTAAGTATGTCTGATGGAAACATAAAATCAACTCTACTATTTTTTATACTTATTTCTATTTCCGTTGTTACAATACAATTTGAATATGCAAAGTCACAAACTATTACTTCAACTGATCCTAAGCAAATATTGAAAGAATTTAAAATAGGAAAAGACTCTATTCAAAAAGATATTCAGATAAATTTTAATCAATTAATTAATGAAGTAAAAACGCAGCTAAATTTTAATTCAGTTGATTCACATCTTTCATTAGCCTCACTATATTTTGTAAACGGAAAGATATCTGAAGGATTATCTGAATTGGAAATTGCCAATAAAGAATGGAAGAACTCTAGTATAACAATTATTAATGCTGGAAATGAATTTGTTTCTATTGGTAAAAATAACTCAACCAATATGAGTGACAGCACAAGACAGATCTTGGATCATTTTGGAAATATTTTAATAAACATGGGAAAGAAAATTGAGGATCTGAGACTTGAACTTGCTAAATAACATATTTCTATATCCGTCAAATAAGATTTTTTTTATAATTTGAAAATAGATTATAGAATTTTCCTTTTAGTATAGGATAATAATTTGATGACTTTCAAATTTACCATAACTTTTGTATTCTAATTTTTAGAGTTTAAAATGTTATCGGATACAAACAATATCGTCTATATAGAAAATATGCATAATATTTATATCGTATAATTTACTATAGAAATTTTCCATGAAAAATGTATCTATATTAGCATCAATAGCAATCGTTTTAATGGGTGCAACAATACTTTTAACTGCACCTGGAAATGCATTTGCACAAGAAAACATGACAAAAGATGATGTCAAAGCAAAAATAACAGATTTTGCAACAAAACATCCAAAGTTTGCTGAGGCTGTCAAAGGAATTACAGACCTTGATTTGAAGGAAACTGTAAAGGCAAATATTGCTCTTGAAGTACTACAAAAATTATTCAAAGCTCATGTAAAAAACCTAGTTGAAGAAAATCTTACAGGTCAAGTTATCACACCATTAGATGATTACATGACTGAAGACGAAATTAAGACAAAGGCAACAGAATTTGCAGCAAAACATCCAAAGTTTGCTTCTGTTGTTGACAAAATATCAGAACTGGATTTGAAAGAAACTGTAAAAGCTGCATTAGGTGCTGAAGCTTTACAAAAACTGTTGAAATTACAACAAGTAAACCTAGTTAAAGATTTATCAGAAGTAAAGTAAACAACAAGCAGGTAAGCGAAACAGTTAAAATTTGAAATTCAAGTAATTTCAAATTAAACCAAATTTTTTTTATTTTTTGTAATACGATCATACCCAGTTATTTTGAAATTTGTTCCAATTAGATATATAATAACACTTGAAAAACATGTCTATATTTAAACAATGAAAATTTTTATTTTATGATCTGTAAGGTTTTAAATTAAC
>CAZHFI010000119.1:0-4093 GCA_964531845.1 uncultured Nitrososphaeraceae archaeon | reverse complement strand
GAATACAGGATCTGGACCATGCGGTGTTATCAATATTCTTTGATGTTTTTCGTCATAATTATTAAATGTCTTTTGAAAAGTATCGATATTCATTTTTACAATTTTTTCTTTGTCAATAAATCGAGGAGTGCCACATCTCTCTATTTTTCTATACGCAATGGCTTCAAATGTATGGTCCGTATTCAAATTATTGCCTATTGCCGCAAGCGCACCTATTATTCCATTACCATTTCCAAATGAAAAATCTTTTATATTATTTTTCAAAGTTAATTTTTTTGCATGCTGTCTACTTAGAAAATCATGCATGGCCAAACTACTAAATTTTACTATATCGTCAGGAATCTCATTTCCACGAAAAAAAACAACGCCTGGATTTGCACCAGAACCAATATACGATTCCTGTTCCACTTCACTTATTATATATTCAATCAATTCATCATATCGATTTCCAGTTATTCTAATACATACTGCTCCATTTCCACGCGTTTTCCACGGTACATTTGGATTTAATCGAATTAGGGACGGATAATCTACAAATTCATATCTACCTGTTTTTTTTATGTGTTTTACAATTTTGAATCCGAGATACGTAGTACATTTTCCCTTGATCGAATCAGTATCATCAAAACCAATATGTAAAATTTGTTTATCATTATATTTTACTGACATTCTATTTCTTTTATTAATCTAAATGAATCCTTTTACTGAAATAAGTTTTTGCCCTTACTTATTTTATCTTTATTTTATTATAAACTGAATAAAACCAGAACAATACCTTTACAATCTATATTTTAAATATCTGCAAAATCTATTTAACTATCCATCATGGAGGTCAATAACATTAAATCTATTGAAGATATTGATTTCGTAAAACGCAATGGATTGTTACCTGTAGTAGTCCAAGATGAAAAGACTAAAGATATTTTGATGTTAGCATATGTAAATGAAAAAGCATTAGAAAATACATTAAAAACAGGAAATGCTTGGTTTTGGAGTACCTCTCATAATAAACTATGGATGAAAGGTGAAGAATCTGGAAATATTCAACCTGTAAAAGACATTTTAGTTGATTGCGATTCTGATGCTCTGTTGTATATAGTAGATTCTACCAGACCTGCATGTCATACAGGAAATAGAACATGCTTTCACAATATATTAAAAAATATAAAAAAATGAATTATCTTATATGATAATTATAATTTTTATACAGTTATAATTTTTTTTTGACAATATTGAATTTTTATGAGTTTAATATTCAAATTATTTTATTCCTAAAAAATTTAGTATTACTTAACTTCTTTTAGAGAACCTTATCTAATACAGTTTTTATAGAAAATTATTATTTATGGGAAATATCAAGTCTTTAAAGTGTAGAGAGTGCGGTAAAGAATACGAGCCCAGATTTAGGTACGTCTGTGAAGAATGTTTTGGACCATTGGATGTTTTATATGAATTTTCTCAAATCAATATAAACAAAGATCTTTTAAAATCAAGAAGTGAAAAGACCTATTGGAGATACTTTGAACTACTACCGATTTCAGATAAAAATAACATAGTCAGTATAGGTGCTGGGTTTACCCCATTACAAAAATCTTTCAATCTCGGTAAAAAATTAGGAAATTTAAAGAATCTGTTTATTAAAAATGACTCTGTTAATCCTACATTTTCTTTTAAAGATAGGCCAGCAGGGGTTGCAATTTCAAGGGCAAAGGAAACCGGATTGAGTGCTGTTGGCTGTGCGTCGACGGGTAATCTGGCTTCAGCAACTGCAGCTCACGCTGCAGTAGGAAATTTTCCATGTTATATTTTTGCTCCTGCGGACCTGGAACATGCAAAAATCACCCAAGCATTAGCATACGGTGCAGAATTTGTTGCCGTTAACGGAACTTATGATGATGCAAATAGAATTGCATCTGTAATAGGCGATTCAAAGGGCATTGGAATTGTAAATATCAATATGAGACCCTATTATGTTGAAGGCTCAAAAACTCTTGCGTATGAAGTTGCCGAACAACTTAATTGGCAAGTTCCCGATTATCTGATAATTCCAGTAGGAAGCGGTGCAATGTTAAATGCTATCTGTAAAGGATTTGAAGAATTATGTCATCTGGGTCTTGTAAATGATATCTCAAATCTTAAAATTATAGCCGCTCAACCACATGGATGTGCTCCTATAGTAGACGCATACAAGTCAAGTCGAATAGATGTAATTCCTGTAGAAAAACCAGACACAATAGCAAAAAGTCTTGCCATTGGTGACCCTGGGGATGGCATGTACGTTCTTAAAAGACTAAAACAATACAATGGTATTGCAGAAGCCGCTACCAACCAAGAAATCGTTGAAGGTATCATCACGCTAGCAAAGACCGAGGGTATATTTACCGAACCGGCTGGAGGGGTATCAATAGCAGTTCTTAAAAAATTGATTGAGGAAAATAAAATCGATAAAGACGGAAAGATCGTATGTTATGTTACTGGCAACGGGCTTAAAACCACAGAAGCTATATTTGAATCCCTTCCAAAACTTAATGTAGTAAAACCAGATATACATGAAATATCTGCAATCATTAGAAAATAAACGGCATGAAAAATAAGATTTATAGTAAAATCATAAAGATATTTACAACAACTATCATATTGATATAATACATATATATCGATTAACACAAAAGTGAAAAAAATGTCTAAAATCGAATTTGTGATTCCATCAGTTTTAAATAGAGGAGCAGGCGAAAAAAAAATAGCGTTAGATGCATCGAACCTTCAAGATGCATTTACAAAAGCATCTGATCTTTTAGGCGATGATTTTAAACGCAGAGTTTTTGACATAAATGGTAAACCTAGAGCATTGATTAATATTTATATTAATGGAAAAAATATGCGTTTTAATAAAGATGGCATGAACATGTCCCTTAATGACGGTGATTCTATATACATACTTCCTGCGGTAGCTGGCGGTGCACCTGAATTCAGTAGTGAGGATATACAAAGATATTCACGTCAAATGATGTTAGAAGAGATTGGCTTTCTTGGCATGGAAAAACTTAGAAATTCCAAAATCTGCGTGGTTGGTGCAGGAGGAATTGGTAATCCTGTAATAACACAGTTAACTGCCATGGGAATTGGCAAAATTCGTATTATTGATAGGGATGTGATAGAGATCTCAAATCTTCATAGACAGCATCTTTATAATGATAGTGATATAGGTAGAGTAAAAGTTGAAGTTGCTGCTGAACGTCTCAACAGGATAAACCCCAAGACTGAAATTGATGCATTACCTATCTCAGTAACAAAATATAATGCAGAATCGCTTGTAACAGGTTTTGACCTTGTAATAGATGCATTAGATAGTATTGACGCACGTTATGCTATTAATGATGCGTGTGTAAAAAATAGTATCCCCCTAATCTATGCGGGGGCTTTGGGAATGTTAGGTTCTGTATGTACTATTATTCCAAATGATTCAGCATGTCTGCGTTGTATTTTTCCATCACTTTCAGAAGATGATATGCCTACATGTAGTACAGAAGGCGTACATCCATCAATTCTGTATCTAGTTGCAGGTATTCAAGTCGCAGAAGCAGTAAAATTACTTACTGGAAAAAAACCAACGTTGGTAAATACATTACTTTACATTGATCTAAATGAGCTCTCCTTCGAAAAAATTCAGATGTTTCGTCATCAAGAGTGTCCATCATGTGGAACAAAGAAAACACAACAAGATACTGACACAATACATTTGCAAGTAAATGAACAAAAATTAATAATTGAAGAACTTTGTGGAAGAGACCGTGGAAAGAGAACTTATACCGTTACTCCAACAGAGATCTCTGCTACCATCAATTTGAATCAAATCATCAAAAATGCAGAAACACTTGGATACCATGTAAAAACTAGAGGCACGCTGGGAATAACTGCAACTAATAATTTAGCCAATGCACTTTCAGTTAGTTTCATGACAAGTGGTGCAGCCACCATTGTTGGCGCAAAAGACGAAGACGAAGCAATTTCAATATATAAAACATTTGTAAAAATAAATGAATAGATAGTATATGATTATCAAAGAAATTAATTAACTAATTTACTTATTTAT
>CAZHFI010000118.1:0-4146 GCA_964531845.1 uncultured Nitrososphaeraceae archaeon | reverse complement strand
TATGGATTTATGCTATTCTTCTCAGGTTCACAGTCTGTTCTAACAAATACAGCATATCCACCTTTTGGATTTGCCACTGTTTCATCATACGGTCTTGGGTCGTACCTGATACTTGTAGGTCTTTCCTTATCGGCCATTTCTGTTTCAAGAGATGAGCAACTAAAAGAAATGATTAAAAATTCAACTATGGCTGAATCCAAATTCCTCCATAGCATTGGAATATCAGCATCTGAACGTGAAAATAAACTGCTGAAAAATGTCATGATAAGGGCCAAACAAGAAAAGGAAAATATAGAAAAAGACACAGGAATTGAATTGTCCATTAGCGAAGAAGATATTCGAGAATATGTAAAAGAAGTAGAAGATAGTGAAAAAGTTGGAGATAGTGACATAGATAATAACAAGAACAATGATAAAGATAAGCATTGACTCATAATAAAAAAATAAAATATTTCATTCACAAATAAAAAATAAACAATATACTGTTTATGAGATGTCTAAACAGTAAATGATTTTGCAGGAAATAATCTTTAGCATATTTTTAATAAATGTTAAAAATCTTCAAACTCAAACAAAATATGTTGTTTTTATTAGTAAAATAATTTATTATCAATAGGCAAACGGACAAAATTTTAATCAAAGAGAAAGTTCAAATAAAATACAACTTCTAGAGTCAATGTTCAAATAAATAGATCCAATCCCATTTGATAAATCTTTGTTTATAAAAAAATAAAATTTATGACTATTTCAGAATCCAGATGTAATCTGTCTCATTGCCAAGAATATTCTTAGATAAACCGATGCTATTATTTAGTAAAGAGAATGATTCACTTTGTGTATTATTGAATAGCATTATTCCATAGAAAACCCAACGACCATCAACTGGTTTTCCTATACCAGAAGATATCCAAGCAATACTTTGTCCATCAGGAGTCTCAAATGTTCCATTACCTGTGCTCTGGACTAATTTATCAGATAGATAAGTACCTATATAAGTTTGATTGTTAGTAACATATCCTACGCCTTTTAGAAATCCCTGGTCAGAGAAATATGTCTCTGTCATTTGGTAAGGAATCGATGATATATTCTTTGATCCTAGGAATGTGGTTGTATTTTCATTAAAAATCGAATCTGCTACGTCCAAAGGCACAGTGACTTGTACATTGATATTCTTCTGAGCAGGTAGTGCTTGTACGAATGCATCTGACCAAGCCAGAAAAAGACTTCCTGTTGTAAAAGCAATAAACAAAGATAAAGAAAAACATGATGAAAAAACATTTACCCTTTTCAAACAAGCTTGTTAAGATGACGTAATTTAAATACATTTGGATTATGAAAGACTGTTTTTTAATAGTTAACTGTTGTACTTACATATAGATTGATAATAGATTCACTTACCAACACAGGTAACACCTTTTATCTGCTTAACTCTTGTTACCACTAGAATTGTTTAATATTCCATTCATGAGAAACATTTCAGTTTACGCCTCCTTTAAGATCTATAGGACATCGTTTCTAAGGATATTTTACAATAATTAATAGTAGAAGAATATAAACAAGATCAATTCAATTAACAAAATAGTTATCTATGCATATATTTTAAAACAGCATGAAATCAATAACTGCGAGTATGATATATTTTTGTTAAAAGGAAAAGACGAAATATCAAGTCAAAATGTTCAATTTACCAAGGTTTAGTTTTGGGATGTTGATTTTTAGATAAAGTCTTAGAAGATTAATAATGATAGATAAAATTTTTAATAATAACGAGATTTTGATAATTAAAAGTACCAGCCTGCTAGTATAGGAGCAGACAGACTGGAAATGGAATAAGGCCCAATTTGGTTTATCGCGATTGGTATAGTATAGTATTCAACAAACTATAAAACAAGAGCAATAAAGTTCGGTTTCAGCCTAGAAAGTTTTGACACAATTCCCGACTGAAACTATAACCCATGATATAGAACTTTCATTCCAGTGATTTGAGTACAGTACTATGTGCAACATTGTTTATAATAGTAACAGTAACATAGCAAAAACTACTAGTTCCAGCCGGAAAGTGATTAAGCAACTTCAGGCTGAAACTAGTAATTATGAACTTGGTGGAACACTTGTGTAATATATTGTGCAACATTCTTTATAAGAACAACTTGGCAAATAACAGATTAAGAATTCAGACTGAAACTTGGAATGCTGACCAATATTGTTACTGATAACAAATATTGGGCTTTCTGCTATATGTTACCTTTCCATATAAACCTAATAGTTCAAGTGACTAAAACAAGAAAATAATGACATCATTATGACCATTTACCTTGAATATCCTCTCTACAATATTTCGCTATTATTTTTCGCAGAAAAATGATGAATCTTCCTTCCAACTCTTTAATAAGTAATAGATCTATTATTAGGTAGATAGAAAGTGCTGATTCATTACGAAGAAAAGACTCTAACACAACTAAAAAAAGAGTTAGGGATCTCAAATATGAAGAATAAGGAATTATATGAACTTGTTAAAAAGTCTGACTAAGAAAATAAAGAGGATCATTTTGTTTGGATCTCAAACACTCGTTAGAAAGTGCTAGAAAATAATCAGTAACTGCAAAGATCAAGTTTGAAAAGATAGCAAGTTTTTATGAGTTCCAGCTCAACATGAATTGAAAGAATGCAAACAAATCATGACTGGAATCTGAACTTCTGAGATGGTCTGTCCTAGTCGGATGAGTCTATGTTATTAAGTATATGTTATTGTCTAGATAATTAAGGAAAGAAAATACTAGATAATTAATTACAAGTTCCTGTCTGGAATGGTTAAGGAACTCCATACTGAAACGAGGGATTACGAATGGTGGAACATTGGTGTAGAATACTGTATTGCATTCTTTAATGAGAGATAAGCTAAGGTTCCAGTCTGAACTATGGTTGACCAGTCCAGACTGAAACTAGAACTTATGCGATGGGTTTTTTGTAATGTCGGTTGGTAATATTGTAGTGTACAACATTACTTAAATAAAATAAAGTAACTGGAAAACTCCAGTATGGATATTAGGGCAAAGGAACCAGACTGGAACCTGGAATGTTGGGCCTATATCTATCGTGATAACAAATATAGGCCTAAGAACTGGCATAATATGTGACTATATAAACACTTAGTACAAGTACCTATGTCAAGATAAACATACTATTATTATCCAGTATCGTGCTACGCTAATACAAGTTCCAAGCAAAAAATTTTTTTTATTATTTGCAAAAAAATTGCGTGTTATCTTTAACAAATTTGAAAATTTGTTATGAAAGGAATAGAAGGGTGGTTTTATTAAAAGAAATGACTTTAACATTCTTAAAAAAAAGAGGTATGACTCTCAAAAATGACGAAAGGAACATACAAACTAATCAATAAGCCAGAAAAAATAGGTCGAAATATAACCTGTTGTATTTCCACTGTTTTAGATTCTAACAGGTAGTTAGGTTCGTCGCTAGATATTGAAAAAATTATCTAATCTTAGACTAAAGTAGAAAGACAGCAGACTATCCTAAATTGTTTCTTTAACACAGCAATCCAATGTTATTAGATGATGAGCCTGACACCTAACGGATTGGATTAGGGGCAATCTATCGTATTTTAGCCTGTCATTTTCCTAAAAACGTTTAATAGATTTACTATAGATTGTTAACACTTTTCTTACTCAGCTTATATAGTAAGTAAACTAGTAACAGATTTGATAAAAGATCGATTTAGATGAGTGAATGAAAGTCTACCACAAATACTTTGTCCATGTATTTCTCAGTAGCCTTTAAATTTTCAAATGGTATCTGCAACAATTTCCTCTAGATATAACAGATTGGATATTTCAGCAAGGTCTCCGTGGTTATGTACAACTTCCTGTACGTAATTACAAAACTCCTCTACAGAACTTATATCCCCCTCCTGTACCCTCATTTTGTGCTTATTCAAACCGACTGATTTGAAGTGCATCAAGATTATCTGTAAAGTAGTCTTCACATAGTGACGTCTTGGTCTGTCATTTTCAGTCCCATGATGCGATTTTGTTATGTTAATAATTGTCAGTGAATTGTTTATTTTATTTTCATTTTTATCTTCTGTATCTTTTTTGCATTTGTTTTCCTGTTCAATATCTGCTTTTT
>CAZHFI010000117.1:0-4149 GCA_964531845.1 uncultured Nitrososphaeraceae archaeon | reverse complement strand
AGTAATGTATTCTTTGTATCTATATTTTTTGGGATTGAGTTTACTAATGAAATACATCCAAAGCATTATGTATTTTCACAGATCAGAAAAGAAGTTACGTACGTGTCTGTCTGTCTGGAACTGGATACAGAGATTTGGTTTATTAGCTAAAAAGTTTATAGACGTAAAAGAATATCTGTATTTATCATTGATGAGACAGTAATTCAGATTGGATGGAAACATTAACGTTATTTTTTGTGGATTGCTACTGAACGATTACATCATTCTATCTTGGGAATTCATATTTCAGAGCACAGAAATATGCTTGTTGCAGCACAATTCATTGGATCTTTGGTTAGCAAGTATGGGCACCATCCTGTCTACTCTGATGGAGGTACATGGTATCCAGAGGCCTGTGCTGTACTGGGACTAAGACATTAAACTAATTCCTTTATTATGGATTGGAATATGCCAGAGGCCTGCAACATACTGGGACTAAAACACTATCTGCACTCACCTTATGAGAAAAGCATTGTAGAAAGAGTGAACCAGTATTTTAAGGATAGAACTGAGAGTTTCGATGATTACTATCCATGCAATAGAAAAACAAATTGTAATCTGAAACATACCTATAATTGGATATCATTTTTCATATTGATGCATAATGATATACGAAATCATAAATTCAAAATAGAATTAGGAGGTGAAGAAATCATCTTAAATTAAGAGCCGATTAAAACCATAAATCTACTTCAAAATTAGGATCCGATCTCTGGAAACGTAATTGGAACAGTGGGTTTTCTACCAATACAAACACCTGTTAGCCCTGCTGGTAAATACATAGTGACAGCTAATACTGGAAGTGCTACAATAACAATAATAGATACAGAAACAGACGAATTGATAAAAGATTTACCTTGTAGTGGCGGATGTTATGAGGTAAACTTTGGTGCAAAGAAGAATGGGGGTTATTAGGCATATGTTTCAAGCTCCTTCTCAAATGATCTAATAGTTGTTGGTGGAGACCATAACAACGATGGAAACCCAAATGATGCAACGATAGCGGGACATATCTTGCTAGTTGGTACCCAACAAACTCACACTGATGATAAGGTTATTGGATTACATGGTATGGGAGGATGGGTGTATTACCAATTCCAGTGATTCACAACGGGTGAGTCCAAAATCTCACTCAAGATTGGAAATCTCAACTAACAGAACAGCAAAGAGATCCATCTTAACTATTTTTTTAACTTAAGAATATCAACAGCAGTAACAATATCTCTGCCAAGTAAAATAATAAAGTCAATTTAAAATATAGTCATGTATGTATATGAATTGTAAAATGAATTATTATCACATATCTTTTATATTATTTTGTTATCATAATAAATAACTAATTACTATCTAATAAATTTTATTGCCTTTGAATTTTTACCTAAATATAATACTGTATTATAGTAGTGAATCAATAATGATATTTTTATAATTTTTGATCCACAATTTGAGAATCTTCTAAATCTTTATATCATGTAAAATAATCTATAGTTTATGTCACTGACAGATAATTGCAATATTTTTGTTGCAATTCACGAAGGTGCAATTAATAGAGTGGTCAAACATATCATGCGTCAAAGACCATCACTATTTAACTACGGTACATCGTTTTTAGCAAGTAATCCACAGTTGCTTTGTGAACGGATTATTACTCACCCAGATGTGATCAGGAATCAAAATCCACAAGTAACCATTCTTGATCCTCTTCCTATAATTGGATTGTCTGGCATTCCACAAGGCTCGATAGTTCCAACTAATCTTTCTCTTAATTTCGGAGTGCAACTTTCTAAAGGAGAAATTGATTTTTTTCCAGGAAATGTTTTCACCATGCCCATAGAACTCAATCCATTAGCAAATCAACGTTTGGCAGTATATTTCAGAGTTTGTGCAGGTATAGGTTGTCCATCAAAGGATCTAGTTTTACCTGGTAGACCAAGTTCTTTTGGACATAAGCTCTCGATGCAAAGACCCAGTTCCATCGACTCGCTTCATCATGGTATACCTTCAGATGTATTATTGCCAGATGTAAATGATAACAATACCACTATTCCTACGACACATCTTGAATGTTTTTGTCTAGACCTCTTTGCCACAGCTGGTTGCAAGATAACCGGTCCAATTGGAAATCAGCAAATAGAGCCAAAGGTCGACGGTATAGAAATTGTAGATCTAAGACCAGAAGGTCTGGAAAATGCTATAGAGTGTTATGCTAGATTGGTTTTAAATTACGGAATATTTCCTCCTCTTTCACAATACATTTCACATCTGACATTTGGTCTAATTGATCTCCCTAATGTAGAAGGTGATGTTGATGTATCTGGAGATATCCAAATTTCAGCATCTACAACAGTTACAAATAACCCTGCAATAGAAGAAGATCAGCTCAAGACGTTCATTAACTTTGATAAGATTGATCTAGATATTGTATTCTCCCCTAGTGGTTCGGGAGGGGGAAGTGGAGGTGGCGGTAGTGGAACTGGGGGAACCATCACTAGAACTATACGTCCACGTACACGCACTGGAATTTTCGATTTTACAGCTGCTATATCTGAAGTTGCATTTCAAAAAATATACAATGCTCTTCTCAATGGATTTAAGTTTGTAAAATCCGGCACTGGAAGTTTTAGTATCTTTTCTGCTTCATATAATATAGTTGCACATTTGGAAGGAGGTAGTATCGATCTTCGTAGTAACGGTTCTATTGTGGTAAGCGAATTGGATGTGAAATGGGATACTTTGAGCCTTAACATTGGAGTGGATATCCCAAAAATTACTATAGGTGGTTTTTGCATAATCCCTGATCTTTCTGGAGGATGTGCAGTGAGAGCACCATCAATAGACCTTTTCGATGGAAATCCTGACATATTTATACCCTTTAATCTTGGAGGCTTGATAACATCTGAAATTACATTTAGCGCTATTCCAAAAATATTCTATGGAATCGGTTCTGGCGGGCTATCAAATAGATGGCAGTTAACTTTAGTTCCAACACTTCCTATCGATCTAGATATAATTGATATAGCAGATTCAGTAGGGGATTTATTTCATAATCTTATAGTTGATGCAATTGATGATCTTCTTGATTCGCTGGGGCTCCCTGGCTGGGCAATAGACTTTATTGATACTGTTCTTGGTGGTATTGAGGGAATAATCCGGACTGTCATTGATATTCCTGATGATATTGAAGAATTTATTCTTGATTTGATATCTAATCTAGGAATATTTCAGGCGCTCATTGATGCTATTAGCGAATATATTGCCATAACCTTACTTGAAATAGATGACCCATTAGAAGTACTTCCTGAAAATCCAACTCCTACCTTATCAAATCCTACTGCCCCGTTAATTCCTGTGAAGATACCAATGGAATTTTTAGGTATAAGGGTTAATAATGCTGGAACTGAACTCATATTAGAAGGAGATATTGGAAATTAGACATGAATATCGGTATTAATCGTAATCTATTTAATCAAATAAATTTCGATAGTGAGTCACTTTCAGTATTGTCTACTGTAGTACATAAATTTGTTAAACCTGGTCAATACGACGTAATTGTGATGAAAGGATCTATCATTTCTAGGAGGTTTACCATTATCGTGACCCCAGACGAATATGCTTATGAGGATAAAACTAAGTTAGACCACGTACCATCTTCTCATTTGACATCCCAAGACATTAAACAAAGAGAAGTTCTTCCAAAACAGGTAAATATAGATCTCAGAGACACAAATACAGAACGGTTTTTTCTACCGGTTAATGGATATACGTTATTTTATGTTTCTTCAGGCCCAGGTGGTTATGCTATTGAAATCTATTACTACGAAAAGGAAACTCAACTCAAAGTATTTGATAGTCGGGAATTGAAGGAGGATGATACCTTATCTATTACCGTAATTCGACCAGGAACCTATTCTATTACAAACACAATAGATGATGCCAAGGCCGAACTTATAGTTAATTATCCTGAATTAGGCAAAATACAGAAAAATCCTCCACCAGTTAGAATAGAATGCACTGCACAGAATCAAATAAATCCTAATAAAATACGAATTGACCCTGCCCAAGGCTTGATATTGACATTCAAAACTCCTTCTAGGATAAAACTAGAATTAA
>CAZHFI010000116.1:0-4231 GCA_964531845.1 uncultured Nitrososphaeraceae archaeon | reverse complement strand
ATCAAAACTTTCATTTCTAATTTTTGCAGTAATAGTTAATCTTTTTAAAATGCTTTTTTCGGCTCTTAATTTGAGACCTATGGCTCGACATTCCATTTCTAATGTATGTGTATTAGATTTGAATGATATAGAACAATACTATCGTAGGAATGTATTTTTTATATCTATATTTTTTTGGGATTAAGTATATTAAATATCGGTAAAGCATTTCTATTTTTTTGATGACAATAGAAATAATCTATGTGTCTGTCTGGAAATGGTACAACGTTTTGGGTCTGATACTATCTATAAGCATATACGATTATCTGCATTTATCATTGACGAAACAGTAATCCAGATTGGTTGGAAAAATTATTTTTTGTGGATTGTCATCTACTAAACAAGTACATCATTCTATTTTAGAAATCCACATATCAGCGTAGAAATATGCTTGTTGCAGCACAATTCATTGAATCAATGATACAAAAAAACTTGCGATATTGTATATTCTGATTGAGGTACTTGGTACCCAGATGCCTGTGGTGCTCTTGGATTAAGACACTATCTACATTCACCTTGCGAAAAAACATTATTGAAAGAATAAATTTTTGAAATATTCAATGGATAGAATAGAATAAAAAGATTTGATGATTGATTTATTTTTAGATATATTGCATAATGGTTAATATTTTTTCGACGTCGAAAAAATATTATGAAATTATCCTATCAAAATGATTCTTATATCCAATAAAAAAATTCATGAATGGTTCTTAGTATATGAATTTCCTTAGCAGATGAATTACCAGAGATAAGAAATAATAATCATTATGGATCCTGAATATTTAATTAATATGTTTATTTAAGATTGATATCTAAATGTACATACATTAACTTTAATAACATACGATACATATAAAATGAAGTAGTTTGACACAATTTTATATCTATCCAATTGATTCCAAACCCGAAGGAAAATCATATAGTGAATGGAGTGTAGAATGGTGGAAATGGCTTTCCTCTATCCCTAAAGATAAAAATCCTGCGTTTGATTGGAGTGGAAAGTATATTAACATGAATCAAAATAATCAATTTATTTTATTTTTGTGTCAAACATACGAAGGAGTAGAAAAGACACCTATTCGTAGAAATAAAATTATTAAAGGTAGGGCCATTTTTATGCCAATTATAAATTGGATTTCCATTATGGGTCATGATGGAAATACTGATGATGAATTAATTGAAATTGCTAAACATAAAATGGATGTAATAGGTCCGCTTGAGATTACACTAAACGGCGAGACGATTAATAAAGGTCTTGAGAAATACCGAGTTCGTTCTCCATTTTTTGAAATTAATTTGCCTGAAAATAATATTTTTGGAATATCCTCTGGAAATAAGCGTTGTATATCTGACGGTTATTGGATTTTTCTTAAATCTATAATTGAAAATATAAGTTTGTATTCATTCTCTTCATGTTCGTCTGGATTAACCAATATCAAAGTTGGTTATGAACTTACTGTTGATTAAATTTAAAAGTAAGATTATAATCAATTATGGATTAATCTATCTTTAAATAGGTAATTAATATAATAATAAAATTTCGATATCGACTATTCGAATAATTTTATGATAGATAAAAAAGAAGTGTATGGTTAGTTGTGTCCACAATTTTTGTAATAATGATATCTTCCCACTCGGATTGTACATCTTCCTTTAAGAAAGGCATACATGATAACTAAAAGCTTGTTCATTAATTTTGATTGGAAAAACCTATTAATAAAGATTTTTACATTTTATGATAAATAAATTGTAATAAATAAATAAATATTATTAATTAGTTAAATAAAATACAAGAATATAATCACAATGATCAAAAAGTTAATTAATATAATATTATCTTTTTCCACTAATGAGTATAAATTGTTGTGATAAATCTTGGAAAGAAGTTTCTGGAAATTGCGATGTTCGATCAATTAGTGAATGGAATAATCATAATCATAGTGATCCCGATGATCCAGTATTAGGACATCATGATGAACTTCCCGGAGGCATTACATGTAGCGATATAATAGAAAAGTGGCATGAATGGATATTTCTGATCGATAATGCACGTAGTCCAGTTAGGACAAAATCCACTAATATCTATTCACCGAATGCAAGTTCATCTAGTCCCACAAATATTGGAATAAATAAAATATATATGACTGCCTTTGCACCATTTGTCACAAAGCAAGACAATATACAAACTGTTGACATACAAGAAAAAGCCAATAGCTATATTTTACTTCCAATTCTTACAGCTGAAGCAGGAATGCAAGAATATCCCTCATTGACTAGCATAAATGAATGTTTTGATCTATGTGTAAAAGATACGTCTACCACAAGAAGATTAGAACTGTGTGTTGATGGAATACCCAGAGTAGGGTGTTATGAGGAAAGGAGTAGTAGTTTTTTGCGAATATTTGGTGTACCAATAGAAAATCATATGAATATACCTGATAGTCGAAAATTACCTGGAAAAGCAATAGAAATTGTTTATGATGGCTATTGGGCTTTGATTGATGTAAATAGATTGATGAAAGGGTCAGGACAAGGTACTATTGCTGGAACAGGTGATCATCTTATTTCCTTTGAAGCAGAGGGATCAACATATTTTGTTGCAGGTACACTTAACATCAATATTCTAGATTAGATTTTCTTAATCTGGATCTTATTTTTTAAGTTTATGTAGATAAATTTCTACATTTGTATCTATTCGGAAACTAAATTTTGTTCATCTAATAATATTAACAAAATACCTCTAGCCTAGTATCAACTAGACATTACTACACTACATAAAACTAGGATGTATTAAATACAAAATATTTAAAACTTTGTCTCATCAAATAATGTTATTGAATTACAAAAATAAGCTAAATTTGTTATCGATAATTACACTTAGTGTGATTATGTTTTCAATGTTATTAGATATCTCTTATGCAGAGATAAATAATGTTATCATTTATGGACCAAGTGATATTCCACATGGGATAAGCTATGGAGAATTGGCTCAAATGCACTGGAATTCTCACATTAATTTGAATTCTACTCAATCTCCAGCATCAGAATCATATAACCATCAAAAATGTTTTTTTAGTGAGATGAATAACATGATATTTCTTCAAGACTTCTATGCCGAAGTTCCAATCAATAGGGACCGGTCATTTGAATGCACGATTCCACAATTACCAGTAGTAATTCCTGCACTCACAGAAGGTTGCAGTTTTGGGGATTTTCAAAACAAAGAGGAAAGAAATGACAACAAACTAATAGAATGTGTTAATTCTCATAATCCATATGCTATTGTAGAAGTTACTATTGATGGAAAACAAGTAACCAAAATTAATGACTATAGAAAGACTTCAGAATTTTTTGTATTAAATGTAACTAATCCTCAAAATGAATATGGAATAGAATTTGGAAATTGGCGTGCATTAATAGATGCAATAATGATTGTTGTTGACTTTCCCGTTGGTGAACATACTATAAATTATAAAGTAAACCAAAAACTTCCTGCAATAATAGCCCCTGATGATCCACCATTAAAGACAAATATAAATTATCACTTAATAGTTAAGCCAGACAATTAATACTAAATAAATAATAATTATGTTATTCAATTCGTCAAATATATACAGAATAGTAATTAAATCGAATTGTATTATCCCATAACATCTGTTACACTCTTTTACCTTCATACAGTAAAGGTAAAGAGGAGTGTTACACCAGGTGCAGTATAGAAAAGATTCTGTAAAAATAAGACGATGATGTATGTATCAGACGCAAATTAGATGGATGGAAGATAACAGACATCTGCCGGTTAGTTAGCATTTCACGAACTAGTTTTTACAGATACTGGCACAGATATCAAAAAGATGGATTTGATGGACTGGTTGGAAGGTCTACAAGACCACATACTATCCATAGAACAGACAGAAAAGTAGTACAAAAAATATTGAAAATCAGAAAACAGTACAGATACTGTCCTGTCAAGATAAAAGGAATTTTACAAAACCAGTACAAGATTAGAATTGGTCACATGACAGTCTATCGGATTTTATGCAGAAATGGATTAAACAGACCGTTATCAAAATCCAGAACTAGACGCAAATACATCAGATTTGAGCGTGAAAATCCAAATGAATTATGGCAGATATATTGACCTAAAGGTTGTAGGAAATAAATGGATGGTATCCATACTTGATGACCATAG
>CAZHFI010000115.1:0-4245 GCA_964531845.1 uncultured Nitrososphaeraceae archaeon | reverse complement strand
TATTGTTTGCCATTTCATCTAGTAAAGATAAAAAAGTACCATATTTTACAATCAAAACTTCTGCAACATAACCACTAAATCCTGCTGTTGACAGTTCAGCACCATATACACCTATTCCTTTTAGAAATAATTTTAATAACCTTACTTGTTCTTTTTTTGAATTATCCAATTTTTCTAGCATGTATTGAGTATGGAAAGGGGATCTATCTGCAGAACTTTTCCATTCTCCTTTTTTGACATTATAACAAGGAACAATATTGATCTTGACGTGATTGGTTCTTTTTTCACTCGCTTCATGTTCTCTTTTGTTTGATGTAAAAGGAACCATTCCTTCAACATACGGGTGCTCTGAATATCTTGTTTTTGGATTATAACCATCTAGAACTTCAAATCCAATCTTTAATGTTCTTTCCTCAAAGGTTTTATTATCTACTGATTTCTCAAATTTAATGAAAATATCTATATCCGCATCATTTTTTAAAAATGTATCCTTTGCAAAGGAACCAACTGTTACAATTTCTACAATATGATTATTAAGCAGAGAATTTTTAATCTTATTTATTATTTCATTATTTACTGTTTCTAATACTTTCCTGTCTTTTTTGGTTGGATTTGCAATTTTTAATGCTTGAGAGATCACTTGATCTATACTTTTTTTTTCATTTATTTTTTGATTTGTTTTCCTTTTCAATTTATCTTCTCTATATCTTAAAATTTTTATGACTTATTAGCGGTTACTAAATGTAAGGTCGAATACTTTGGACCCTCACTGGATAACCTACTTTCCTTCAAACATAATTTGTCTAACCTGTCTAATCCAAAAGTTTTATCCCTATATCTATTAACAATGTTTCCTGTTTCAAAAACACGTTTGGTTCTAAAAATAGTAAGATGCGGAACAAATCCATTTCTCTCGTCAATATTAAATTCAATTTTTCTTAGTTTATTTTTTAGGTCGACAAAGATTTGATTCATTTTTTCTTTGTTATTCTTGTCAATACCTACCCATATAATTCGTGGTAACTTCAATGAAGGAAATACACCCAAACCATGGTAGCAAATATTCAATGGTTCAAATTTTATTTCATTTAACTGGGATTTTATTTTTTCAATAAGATTGTTGTCCTCTATTTCTCCAATGAAGACCATGGTAAAATGCAGATTTTCGGGAGGGATAGGTTTTAACAAACTATTATTGTTGATTTCTTGCATTATTTCGTTTTGAAGGTCTACTAGTGGTTTTTGGTTATTTGTATCAAGAGAGATAAAAATCCTCAAATTCTTAAAAATTTTTTGGTTTAATAGTATTTATTGTTTGATAAAACCAAATGAGAAAATCGAAAATTTTTTTAGAAACTATACCAAAAAATTTTTGTTATTGGTGATGTTGATTTGATTAGAAAATTAATCCTGAACTTCTGGTACAAATACTTTTGAAAAAATATCTCTCACATCGTCTATCGATTCCAAATTTAATTTTATTCCATTAACTTGAATAGTATCATTCATCAGGTTTGTCAAAAATGTTTTCCAATTATAATTTTCCTGACTGCAACATTTTAAATCGGTTTTTTTTCTATTTTTTTTAACTTTTGACGATTTTTCTATAGGTTCTTTTATAGTATTTCGCAGGATTGGATCTAATACTTCTAGTGTTTCATTTATATCATAAATTAAAGACAATCTGATTGATACATGTTCTAGAGATTTCTTTGAATTTTCCAATTGACTCATTTTCTTCCTAATTATTGAAAGTTCAAATGACTTTAATTTAGCAAATTCGTCATTGTGTTTTTTAATGAGATTCACTATTTGGTGGAAGATCCTATCGTGATAGATCTTTAGAGTATTTAGATTTTTGTCTATCTTTTGAATTTCCAACACTATTCTATCTGAATCTAATCTTTCATTACAATTCACATTATCTTGTAATGTGTTTTTGGATTTTTTCTTCGATTTTTTTTCAGACACGGTTTTAGAATTTTTCTTTGACCTTTTTGATTTCTTTTTTTTATCATTCAAGATCTTTTTTACTTTTTTTGTGCTGGGACCAACTTGTATATCTACTGTATTGAGGATATCATTATTTTCTTCACATTCCTTATCAGCACTGTTTTGCATGATAGGGGTAATTATCTTTGTTTCATTTTGAAGAGTATCTTTTTCCTTTTTCTGTTTGCTTAGGAATCCAAATATACTATACAAGGATATCCTCTTTCCAATTTTTTATTATTAATCAAGAATGTGCAATCAAATCAAGTAACTTGTTATAAATGTTAAATTTGATAATATAATTTCTTAACTGAAATATTCATAAATTAAGATAGGAATAATAATAACTACACTCATTTTTTGTGTAACATGTGGAAACTTTTGACTCCAAAAAAAATAGCATTTGGAGAGAATGCTGCAAAAGAATTTGAATATCCTGAAAGATCATTAATTATTACAACTACCACTCCTGAAATTTACAATAAATGGATAGAATACATGGGTATAAAAAACTATGAAATCTATGATAAGGTTACTCCAGACCCGGCGATAGAAACGGTCGAAAATATAAAAAATGAATATGAAGGAAAAAACGTCGGCGCATACATCGGCCTCGGAGGGGGGAGCTCCATGGATGTTTGCAAGTATCTTAGCAAATTAACTAAAATTCCAAAAATCTTGATTCCCACTACATTTGGTACTGGGGCCGAAATGACAACATATGCGGTAATCAGTTTCGATCACAAAAAAAAATTACTTCAAGATGAGGCATTTTTAGCCGATGCTGCAATTGTAGATCCATATTTTTTGACAGGAACCCCATACCATATAATGAGAAATTCTGCATGCGATGCAGCAGCACAGGCTTCAGAGGGGTATGATAGCAAGGCAGGCAACCCATTTACTCGTTTATTTTGCAAGGAAGCCTTTGATATACTAGAAGATGCCATTATAAATGAAAAGTCAAATCTGTTGCCTTATGGAGCAATGTTATCTGGAATAGGTTTTGGAAACTCTTCAACTACACTGGGACATGCGTTATCATACGTATTTTCAAATGAGGGAGTTCCCCACGGTGAAGCACTTTCATCATGCACTACTGTAGCACACAAGTTTAATAACTCTATTTTCTATGAGCGATTCAAAAAAATCTGCCAAAAACTAAAGTTCGAGCCACTAAAACTGAAACAACCACTAGATCAGGCTGCAGATGTAATAATGCCGGATCGGGGCCATTTAGATAACAATCCAATAGAAGTTTCAAAACAAGATATTATTAAATGTCTAGATGAGATAGTAAATAACAATCCATTAGTCTAACGATACATCCATCATTTTTTCTAATATGCTTTGCGTTTGTGCGTGCAGAAATACACCAATCATTTATCATATGATCAATTAAGAAACCTTTAAATTCTCTCAGCGTATAGTTTCAAAAAGACAAGTAATGACAACCATCAGCAAGAATGTCATAATAAACTCACCTGTTAGTGAGGTTTTCACGTATTTTGCACGTCCAGAACACATGGCAGATCAATTCCCAGAAAATATGGGACTCAATGTAATTCCTATTGAGGTCAAAAATGGCTTTGGAGTAGGTACTATATTTAGAATTAGTGGTGATTTTGATGGCAAAAAATTAGAATGGGACTGTGAGACTATTGATTATATCCCGCATAGAAAAATTGTTGCCAAGATGATTGAAGGACCATTTAAACAGTGGATAATCACGGTAGATTTTGAAGAAATTGATGAAAAAACTACAAAGACAGGTATCACAGTTGATTACGATATGCCAATGGGTCCACTAGGAAATTTCATTGACAAAGTTAAGCTTAAAAAAATTGCAGAACGTGGTATTGAAAATGGTCTTTATAGGGTAAAAGCTTTATTGGAAGGAACAGGATCTATACCAGTGTATATAACACTAGATGCTTATAGAAAGATACTGACTGAAAAAGAGAAACTGAATTGTTCTGTTTCTGAAACTATAGTTCATCTAGTTAAAAATCAAAAACCAGAAATCAAAGCTTAAATTTTTTATCTTATTTTATTTCAAATTATACTTGAGTTAACTGTATATTAACCAAATAAATTTGATTGGTCTTTATAAAGCTTAATTTAAATATCGTATTATAATGAAATTTACTAATTTGGGTTCGTAGCTCAGCCAGGTAGAGCGTCTGGCTCTTAACCAGTCGCATGAAAATTCAGCGGGTTAGAATGTCGTGGGTCCGAATCCCACCGAACCCG